>JAIFKX010000260.1 GCA_020049335.1 Paludibacter sp.
CTTTCTTTTTCATTCAAAATTTTTTCGTTCATACTTTTTGTTTTATTTATTAATACTAATTAAATTTCGATGCAAATATAAATTGGTTTATATTATAAACCAATTTATATTTGCATTTTTAATATTAAATAACACTTACAGCATCCCGAAAAAAAAATATGTTTAGTTAAGCCGATTTTTAATTTAGTATGTTACAAGGTGGTATGTTGTTGTTTCAAATGGATAAAGAATAGAGCTTACTCAGTAGCTATAAATCAACCGATTGGAAAAATAATTTACCATTTTGGTAAATTTAAAAAATTTATTGTACATTTGCATCATGCGAATAATTGCATTTAGAACATTACGTGAGTTTTGGGAGAAAGCAGAATATTCAGATTCTGAATCCTCGTTGCGTTCGTGGTACTACGAAGCCAAAAATGCAACATATTCTAATGCTAATGAACTGAAACAGCAGTATAAAAATGCTTGTACTGTTGTTGAGGGAAAAGTTGTTTTTAATATAAAAGGAAACATATATCGGTTAGTTGTATCGATTGATTACGAATATCAGGTAATATTTGTTCGATTTATTGGCACACAAACAGTATGATAAAATTGATGCTAAAACAATTTAGAAATGGAAATAAAACCAATCAAAACAGAAGCCGATTACAATGCCTCCATTAAACGAATTGAAGCCTTATGGGGTGCAAAAAAAGATACAATCGAAGGTGATGAGCTCGATTTATTATGCACCCTAGTTGAATCGTACGAGATGCACCATTACCCAATTGCACCTCCCGACCCTATTGATGCTATTCAGTTCAGAATGGAGCAAATGGGAATGACAAAATCGGATTTAGCAAAGTATTTGGGAGCACAAAGCAGGGTAAGTGAAGTTATTAATCGTAAAAGAAATTTGACACTAAAAATGGTCAAATCCTTATATAATGAAATGAAAATACCTGCTGATGTTTTATTGAGTGATACTAAAAAAAGTCAGTTCCTTTTTAAATAAATAAGTTTTATAAAAATACAATTAAATTACAAAACACATAATACAATGAAAATCAAAACATTATTTTTAAGCTTATCAATTACAGTATCAGCAATGGCACAAGAAAAAATTATGCTTTACCCAAACGGAGCAGCAGAAAGTAACGAACTTACAGTTGCCGAGAGTTTTCGCGACAAAGAATTTGTTGTCAACATTAGTGAGCCTCGGATGTTGGCTTTTCCGGCTGATAAAGCAAAGGCAAACGGAGCAGCTGTGCTAATTTGTCCCGGAGGTGGTTATGCTGGCGTTTCGCAGATAAAAGAAGGTTCTGAATTTGCAAAATGGTTTAACGAAATGGGCATTTCGGCTTTCGTACTTTACTACCGTATGCCAAACGGACATCATGCCATTCCGCTAAAAGATACACAAACAGCGTTTTCTATTATTCGCAGCCGTGCCAAAGAATGGAAAATAAAGAAAAACAAAATTGGTATTATGGGCTTTTCGGCTGGCGGACATTTGGCTTCCACTTTCGGAACGCATTTTAAAACAAAAGCCGAACGACCCGCGTTTATGTTCCTTGGATATCCAGTTGTAACAATGGATTCTAGCTATACACACAAAGGGTCGCGAAATAATTTATTGGGAAAAAAGCCGTCAGATGAATTAGTGAAACTGTACTCGAATGAATTACAGGTTACAAAAAAAACACCTCCCACTTTTATTGTTCATGCCAAAGATGATGGCGCAGTGCCCATTGCCAATAGCGAAAATTTGGAAAAAGCTTTAAAAGCACATAATGTGCCTGTAAAACTGGTTATTTACGACAAAGGAGGACATGGTTTTGGAATGCGTCCAAGAGGAATTCCTGCTGATAACTGGCCCGAAGAATTGAGAAGCTGGATGAAAGAGATGAAAATACTATGATGTGGTGATGTGCCCCGATAGCTATCGGGGGTGGTGATGTGATGATGAAAATATTTAAGAATGAAAAAATAGTAAATGTATTATGGGTGAAGCCGTATCTTTATTAAGCGAACTGATTGCTATCGAATCGTTTAGTCGCGATGAGAAAAATGTAGCCGATTTTCTGGAACGCTATCTGGAAGAGCGGGGCTATGTTGTTTCGCGTAGCGGAAATAATATATGGCTGATGAGTCCCGGATTTGATACATCGCGCCCTACCATACTGCTAAATTCGCATATCGACACAGTAAAACCCGTAGCAGGTTGGGTGCGAAATCCGTTTACTCCTACTTTAGAAAATGGTCGGCTTTATGGTTTAGGCAGCAACGATGCGGGTGCGAGTGTGGTCAGTTTACTATATTCGTTTATGCATCTTTCCACGCAACCGCAATCGTACAATTTGATTTTTGCAGCTACAGCCGAAGAAGAAGTTTCGGGTAAAAATGGAATTGAAAGTTTATTGAAAGAATTGCCAAAAATTGATTTTGCCATTGTGGGCGAACCAACCGAAATGCATGCCGCAGTTGCCGAAAAAGGATTGATGGTGCTCGATTGTACCAGTTTCGGAAAAGCAGGACATGCAGCTCGCAACGAAGGAGAAAATGCCATTTACAAAGCACTTCAGGATATTCAATGGTTTCAAAACTATGCTTTCGCTAACGTATCGGATTTGCTTGGACCTATAAAAATGTCGGTAACGCAAATAAATGCCGGAACGCAACATAATGTAGTACCAGATAAATGCAGTTTTGTGGTAGATGTGCGTAGTAATGAGCTTTATAGTAATGAGGAAATACTTTCGATAGTAAAGCAACATGTTACGTGCGAAGTTACTGCTCGCTCAACTCGTCTAAGTTCAACGGCAACGCCATTGGAGCATCCCTTTGTAAAACGAGCCTTGGAAATGAACCGAATAATTTATGGCTCCCCTACCCTATCCGACCAAGCATTGATGCCGTTTGCAAGTGTAAAAATGGGTCCTGGAAAATCGGAACGTTCACATACAGCTGATGAATTTATTTTGACAAAAGAAATAGAAGAGGCTATTGAATTGTATTGTGAAATATTGGATGGGATTGAGATTTAAAATTACTAATGTTTTTTTTATATCCACCAAAATGATAAGCTTCCAAAGTTTCTTCGTAATGATTAATCAATCTTGTTTTAGTAGCAAAAATCAAAAACTAGTTGAAAAGACAACCTACACGCACAAGCAACTAAATTTTTTATTGCCAGTTATTCAATTCCGGCTTTAAACTTTTTGTAAAACAACAAAAATGTGATTGCAAAAACAATGGATGATAATCCGTCGGAAACAGGCATTGCTGCCCATGCACCGCTGAGGCCAAAAATAGGCGGTAAAATAAAAACGGCAGGAATCAGAAAAATAAACTGACGCGTAAGGCTTAATGCAATTGACATTTTAGCCTTGCCAATGGATTGAAAAAAGTTGGAAATCACAATTTGAAATCCAATAATCGGGAACATCATCACCGAAATACGCTGCCCTTGGGCTGCAATCTGTTGAAGAGATTCGTCGCTCGTAAAAAGCGAAGCAACTTGAAGTGGAAAAAATGTACCAATAACGAATCCTAAGGTCGAAAGAATTGTACCTGCCACCGCTGCATATTTGAGCGCCGAAAACATTCGATGGTAGTTTTTAGCTCCATAATTAAAGCCAATAATAGGCTGCGAACCTTGGTTGACCCCAATGATAAACATTATAACCAACATGTTGATACTGTTAATAATACCATAAGCACCAATAGCCAAATCACCACCATATTTGAGCAGGGTAGCATTGAAAAGCACCACTACAAGGCTGGATCCAATTTGCATACTAAAAGGTGAAAGTCCGATACTAATTATCGACCAAATAATTTCTTTTTCAAGTTTTAAATTGCGGAAATGAAACCGAATGGGTGTTGTTTTGAGCAAGAAATGACTTCCTCCATTTATAGTTCCAACAAGATAAGAAATAACAGTTGCAATGGCTGCACCTTGAATTCCCCAGTGGAAAACAAAAATAAAAATTGGGTCAAGAATAAGATTAACAACAGCACCTAACAATATGTTAAACATGGCTTTACGTGGATGACCCGAAGCACGCATGATATTATTTAGCCCAAAATACAAAGCCGTAAGCACGCCGCTTGGTATAATAATTATCATATAATCGTATGCGAACTGAATGGTATTGTCGGTGCCTCCAAACAAACGTAGCAGGTCGTTCATAAATAAGAGCGACAACAAAACTACCGTTCCCGAAATCAAGAAAGTAAGCGTTACAGCATTTCCAAGAATCTTTTCGGCTTTTTGAGGATTGTTTTCGCCCAGCGTGATGGAAATACGCGATGCTGCACCAGCCCCTATAAGCATACCAAATGCCAAAAGGACTATCATAAAAGGGAAAGTAAGCGCCAAGCCCGAAATAGCCAAAGGCCCTACACCTTGCCCAATAAAAATGCGGTCGACAATATTATAAAGCGACATTACCACCGTACCTACCATTGCGGGCAAAGTGTACTTCCAAAGCATCTTTGCGATGCTTTCGGTAGCTAACTCATTTTCGGGGCTAATGCTTTTTTGTAGCATTGTAACAGTCTCTACATATTGGTTCATACTCAGTCATTTCGCCAAGCAGAACGCGCTTTTCGCTTGCCACTAATCTGTGCGAAACATACGCCAGAGCACCGCATCGTACACAAATAGCATGTACTTTAAAAACATCTTCGGCCACAGCACACAAGGCGGGCATAGGTCCAAATGGTACACCACGAAAATCCATATCCAAACCAGCAATAATGACACGAATTCCTTGATCGGCCAATTTGGTACAGACTTCGACCAATCCTTCGTCGAAAAATTGAGCTTCGTCGATGCCAACTACATCCACCTCTCCCGAAAAAAGCATAATGCTTCCCGACGAATCCACTGGTGTGGATCGAATAGCTGTGCGGTCGTGCGAAACAACTTCGTCTACCGAAAAGCGAGTGTCAATTTTTGGTTTGAAAATTTCTACACGTTGCTTGGCAAATTGCGCTCGTTTAAGGCGGCGAATGAGCTCTTCGGTTTTACCCGAAAACATGGAGCCACAAATAACTTCGATACTCCCACGTTTTTGTTGTATAGGATGGTTTTTTTCGGAATAAATCATGATAATTGGCAGAAAATAAGTTTGTATTTTTTTCGTTAATCTAATGAATATTGTAACTTTACAGCCGATTTGGAAAAATAGGACTGCAAAGGTAAAAAAATATCACGCTAACAATCTATTTTTATAAAAAAAAAGATATGAACAGAAAATTATTAGTAACGCTGCTTCACAAAAATATTGAAGAACTGGCGATGATTACCGAAGGGTTTTTGGAAATGAACGTTTATCCACAGGCAATTATTCAGTTGGCAAAACGCAAAACGGAGGATATTCAGCTAATTATCGACCAAATTGCTGAAAGCACAAAGGAAACAGAGCATAAAACGACTACTAAAGTTGAAATAATCGATGAGCCAATAATTTATGAGCCAACTATTGATTTAAAAGAATCTTTGGTGCTAAATGAATTGGAAGAAGAGATCAAATTAGAAGAGATTAAAGTTGAAGAACCGATATTGGAAGAAATTAAATTAGAAATTCCTTTACAAACTGAGGTTTTGGAAGAGCTAGTAGAAAGTATCTTCGAATCCGAGAAAATTATTCCTGAAGTGGAGATTTCTGAAATTTCGTTAGACGAAATTGAAGATGCTGCTGAACAAGAGGTTATTAAAGAAGATGTTATCATAGAAGAGGTTATTAAAGAAGATGTTATCATAGAAGAAGTTATAATAGAGGAAGTTAAAATAGAGGAAGTTAAAATAGAGGAAGTTAAAATAGAGGAAGTTATTCCAAAAGAAGTTATTCCAGAAGAGATATTTGAGCAAAAAGTAATTGAGCAAGAAGCAATTGAAGAAGAGGTAATTGAAGAAGAGGTAATTGAACAAGAAGTTATTGAGCAAACAACCGAAACAGTAGTTGCAGAAATTAAAATACACAAGGAGGAGCTTAAAAAAGTAACCATTGCCGACCGCATGGCAAATCAATCGACTTCGCGCAACGAGAAGCTTTCGCATATCGACAATTCGTTGAGCGCCAGCATTGCCAACAAAAAAATTACCGACATTAAACAAGCTATCAGTATTGGCGACCGCTTTCGTTTTCAACGCGAACTTTTCAAATCCAATGGCGAGGATATGAACAAAACACTCACTTACTTGAATCAACTTGCTACCTTAGACGAAGCTATGTCGTTTTTAAAATCGAAATATGGCTGGGAAAATGGTGCAGAAGCTGTGGAAGATTTTTATCAAATAGTAAAACGGAAATATGTATAGACAACTTACTGACAAAGAGATAGCAACACTTACAGTTTATGGCTGTTCGGCCGAAAATTGGAAAGAAGTGGAAGTAGCCGACGATTTTTCGCCGGCATTTTTCAGCAATGTGTATTTTTCGGGTAAAAACAAATTGGGTACATACAAAAAGGTATTCGATTTGGCTGGTGGTTTTAAAAAACATGCCGGCATAAACAATTGTTGCTTACACAATTGCGAAATTGGGAACGATGTGTTTATTGATAAAATTCAAAATTACATTGCCAATTATAAAATCGATGAAGGTTCGTATATCGAAAATGTAAATTTGATGGTGGTAGAAGGTATTTCGAATTTTGGAAATGGCTTAAAAGTACCGGTGATGAATGAAGGCGGTGGTCGCGAAATTCCTATTTTCGACGAGCTTTCAGCGCCATTAGCCTATATACTAACGCTTTATCGACATCGACCCGAATTAATTCATATATTGCAAACTTTAATAGACAACTATGCCGAATCCGTAAGCTCAAAAATAGGTTCTATTGGTAAAAATGTTCGTATTGTAAATTGCGGCAGCATAAAAAATGTTCGTATTGGCGATAATGCGCATATCGAAGGAGCCTCCATGCTCGAAAATGGTACTATTAATAGCAATTCGGAAGCGCCTGTAGAAATTGGCACAGGCGTTATTTGCACCGATTTTATTATTAGCTCGGGCGTTTCGATAACTGACTCTACACTTGTTTCGCGCTGTTTTATTGGTCAAGGATGTATTTTGGGAAAACATTTTTCAGCTTTAGATTCGTTGTTTTTCTCGAACTGCCAAGGAATGCACGGCGAGGCAACCGCTATATTTGCAGGTCCTTACACCGTTTCGCATCATAAATCTACACTTTTGCTGGCGGGTATGTTTTCATTTCTAAATGCCGGTAGCGGGTCAAATCAAAGCAATCACATGTACAAACTTGGTCCTATCCATCAAGGCGTGTGCGAACGTGGTTCCAAAACAACCAGCGATTCTTATCTTTTGTGGCCAGCTCGGGTTGGCGCTTTTACATTGGTTATGGGGCGACATTACAAACATTCCGACACATCGGATTTGCCCTTTTCGTACCTCATCGAAAATGCAACTGACAGCTTTCTAGTACCAGGCGTAAACTTGAGAAGTGTAGGGACTGTGCGCGATGCGCAAAAATGGCCAAAACGCGACAACCGCAAAGACAGCCACAAGATTGACCCCATAAACTTCAATCTACTAAGCCCTTACACCATTGGCAAAATGATGAAAGGCGTGGAAGTACTTACCAATTTAAAGCAAATTGCGGGCGAAACTACCGAAATTTATACTTATCAGAATTGTAGTATAAAAAACTCTTCGCTCCGACATGGATTAGAATTGTACACCATTGCTATCAATAAATTTCTGGGAAATTCGCTTATTTCCCGTTTGCAAAAATCGAGTTTTAACAATATCGACGAACTGCGAAGGTGTTTAGAGCCAGGCTTTGAAATAGGTAGTGGCGAATGGATTGACCTTTCGGGACTTTTGGCTCCAAAAAATACTGTAAATACACTTTTAGAACAAATTGAAAATAAAAAACTTACTTTGAACGAAATTCAAAGTCAAATTGAAAATATTCATACCCAATATTATGAATACGAATGGACTTGGGCAAAAGAAAAATTAGAACTTAGTTGGGGAAAATCCATTGCTGAAGTAAATCTGATAGATTTGATTGAAACAATCGAAACTTGGAAATCGTCGGTTGTAAAATTAGATAAACTGATTTACAGCGACGCTCAAAAGGAATTTAACCTTAATTCGAGAACAGGTTTTGGCGTGGATGGCGACGATAAACAAAAGCATCAGGATTTTGAATCGGTGCGCGGCAGCTTCGAAAGCAATCCATTTGTGCTCGAAGTACAAAATCACATTAAAATTAAAACTGAATTGGGAAATAAGGTGATTGAAAGTTTAAATGGGTTGTAAAGTTTGTAAGGTTATAAAGTATTCGCAAATAAATTAATGATAAATATCAAAAAAAATAGTTTTATAGTTGGAGTTTTACTGCTAATCATATCCTGTAATTCACAAAAAGCAGTTGTTGCCTCCGCGCCAGTAAAGGTGTTACTCAGCGAAGAAGAACAGACACGTTTCTCCACCTTTTTCTACGAAGGCATTCGACAAAAAGAAGATAGGAAGTATGACCAAGCGCTTGAAACTTTTCGAATGTGTGAACAAATTGACTCTACCGATGGCGGACTTCAATCGGAATTGGGGCAACTTTATACTTTAATTGGGAAAGCAGAAATGGCACTAACAGCTACAAAAAAAGCTTATGTGAGCAATCCTTCAAATTGGTGGTATAATTTGAACTTAATTTCACTCTATGCTGCTCTAAAACAAACGAATAAGGCAATCGACATTGCGCATAATCTGGAGAATTATTACCCAGAAAAAGAAGAAGTTTATCAGATTCTAAATTCGCTTTACAAAGAATCGAATCAATTTGCGAAAGCCATAGAAGCCTTAGATAAACTAGAACGAATAGCTGGCGTAGATGGTGCAATTTCGATGGATAAATTCAATTTGTATTTGCAGCTGAAGCAAAACAAAAAAGCCATTGCCGAAATCGACAAATTGTCGGCTAAATTCCCTTCGGATATGCGCTTCAAAGTACTTCGGGGCGATATTTATATGTATCAAAAAATGCCAGAAAAAGCTTTTGAAATATATAAACAAGTAGAAGCCAACGAACCTCAAAATCCGTATGTATATGTTTCGCTATCTGAGTATTACAAAGACAAAGGCGACAACGAAAAATCGAAAGAAAACATCGTTAAAGCGCTCAAGTTAGACGATTTGGAAGTGGAGCAAAAAATCACCATACTGGGCGATTATGTGAAGAACTTGGTGAGCGATACAGTAAAATTAGACGAAACAGAATCGTTGTTTAAATTACTCCTTGAGAGGTATCCTTTAGAAGAAAAGGTGTACGATTATTATGCCGTTTTTCTACAATTTCGCAAACGAAATGTGGAGGCGCTGGCGAATTACGAAACCATGCTCAACATCAATCCGAAAAATGAACAAACGTGGATGCAGCTGATTCAGTTACGTTTGCAGGAGCAAAATTTCGAAGAATTACAAAAAGCTTCCGATAGAGCAATTGCTACTTTGCCCGAAATTCATCAATACTATTTTTACAAAGGTATAGCCGAAACACAACTTAAAAACTATCAAGCCGCTCTCGATGCTAACTATAAGGCTATCAACCTTGTAAAAGAGGAAGATAAACTCGTGAAAGGTGATTATTACGCACAAATTGGCGACATTTACTACAAAATGGACAGTACCGAACGTGCCTTCGAAGCTTATGAAATGGCTTTGGTGGCTAATCCGGTTAATATTTATGTAATGAATAATTATGCCTATTATTTGTCCGAAAAAAATCAGAATTTAAAAAAAGCGGAGAGTTTAAGTGCCAAAACCATCGAAAAAGAACCAAAAAACAGCACTTATCTTGATACCTACGCTTGGATTTTTTACCAGCAAGGAAATTATTCGCTCGCTAAATTTTACATGGAACGGGCAATAGACAATATGGATAAACGGCAAGACCCGGGCGTTATGTACGAACACTATGGCGACATTTTGCTTAAAACGGGGAACGAAAAAAAAGCACTCGAAATGTGGAAAAAAGCTTATGAAACCGAAAATAAAACGGATGCTTTAAAACTGAAAATTGAAAACCTAACATCTGTACTCGAAAAAAAAGAAAAATAACAACTCAAATTAATTGAAAGCATAATTATGTCGAATTTCTTAAAAATTTGCAGCCTGCAACTCCCTCTCCCGAAGGAGAGGGTTGGGGTGAGATTGAAAATAAAAAATAATATTGTCAGCATTTTATATAGTACAACGCGTATTGCATTCTTAATCATTGTTTTATCTTTATCATTTAATGCCTGTAAGAGCAAAAAAGCCTTGGTAAAAACCGATACCGTCGACCGCAAATTAGCGGAACAAGTAGACCGAATTCGGAAAGCAGAACCAATATTTGCCACAGCTAATGTGAGTAAAATGTCGGTCGCCGTAGAAGTTGGTGGACGGAAATTCAACACGTCGGCGAGCTGTAAAATTCGAACAGACTCTGCTATTCATATTTCAATACAGCCGTTTTTGGGCTTCGAAATGTTTAAGGTAGAAATTAACAAGGACAGCATGTTGGTTTTCGATAAGGTGAATAAAAAGCTGTACCCCGTACCTTTTGCTTATTTCAAAACCAAATTTGGATTATCAGTAGGGTTTACAGATTTGCAAGCCATGCTCTCGAACCGCTTTTTTACAGTTGGAAGTACTGAACCTAACTTGCTGAATTGCAAACAAGCTGAAAGTATTGATAACCAGAATGTTATTGAATATAAAACCGCTGAAATGTTGCAGCAAATACTGTCGAACTCAATGGGCCGCATCGAAAAACAGGAACTTAAAGCTGTTGATTCTGAATATCGTATGAGTGTAGCATACAGCGATTTTATTCAAATCGACAAATTAGTTTTTCCACAAGTAATTAATATTGAGGCTACAAACACGAAACGGAATGTGAAATTTGATTTTAAAATTGCAAAAGCAATATTTGATAGTCAGCTTAGTTTTACTAAAATTGACCCTTCGAAGTATACAGTTGCAGATATAAATCAGTTGCTGAACAAATAGTTAGTTTATAATTTAGAGAAAAATTTATATAATTTGCAGTGCCTATTTTGACTAAATACAGATTTATCACGTAAAAAACGTATTCGTAATACACTTTTTTCAACGAACTTTTGTAATTTGGCATTTTTGATAGAAATAAAATCCGAAAGTTGGATGACAAATTTGCCACTTTGGGCTATTGAAACAATTTGAAAAAATATTAGAATCTAAACTGATTTTTTTATATTGTTGTAAAATAAAATTAAGATATATATTACCTTTGCATCAAACCTAATTTTAGATAAAAATTAAAAATGATAAAAATGAATTTCGTTTTCAAAAAAACAGTAACACTCCTACTTTTGTGCTTAGCACTATCCATTCAAGCTCAATCAGTTAAAGAGCTTGAAACGCAACGCAAGCAAGCTTTGAAAACGCTTGAGACGACGAATAAGATGCTGAATGAGACTAAAAAGTCGCAGAAAAGTTCGCTTACCAAACTGACAATTATCAGCAAAAATATTAACGAGCGGAAATCGTTAATAAAAAATATTACGACCGAAATAGGCGCTTTGGATAGTGAGGTGGATAGGTTGAACCAGGAAAAACACATGTTGGAAAATCGCCTGATTATACTCAAAAAAGACTATGCGCGATTGGTTCAACAAGCACACGAAAACCGCAGTGTGTATGCCAAAATTATGTTTGTGCTTTCGGCCGAATCCTTCGACCAATCGTACCGTCGATTACGTTACCTTCAGGAATTTCAAGAATATCGCAAAACGCAAGTTCGAAAAATTGAAGATGTGAAAGTTCAAATTGTGGCTAAAAGCGATAGCTTGAATCAGAATAAAGAAACGAAAGTAGTAGTTGTAAAACAGAAACAGGAAGAGGCAGTAAAACTGACCAAGGACGAGCAGAAAGTAAAAGTACAATTGACTGATTTAAAGAAAAAAGAAGGTAAACTCCGCGCTGACCTCAAAGTTCAACAAAAAAAAGCAGCAGATTTGAATCGAAAAATTGAAAATATTATTGCTGCCGAAATTAAAAAAGCTGATGCCAAACGTGCTGCTGAGAAGCAAAAGCAATTGTTGACACAAAAAGCCTTAGAAGCTAAAAAAGCTGCCGAAGCAAAACGTGCCGAAGAACAACGAAAACAATTAGCAGCTCAGAAAGCGGAAGAAGCCCGACGAATTGCCGAAGAAAAAAGCAAAATGGCAAAAACAAAAGAAGCGAAAGCGGAGGTGAAAGCAGCTGTTAAAGCTGAGGAAATAGCCAAAGCCGAAGCCAAAGAAGCGGCCACAGAAGCAAATAAGGCCGAAGAAATTGCTGCAAAAGAAGCCAAAACACCGGCAAAGGGAGCAGCTGTTTCCGCATTAACCAAAGAAGAAACGCTTATCTCGGGTAATTTTGCAGCCAATAGAGGTCGTTTACCTTGGCCAACTTCCAATGGGTATATTAGCGGACATTTTGGGGTGCAAGCACATCCGGTACTTAAGCATGTAACAACCAACAACAAAGGAGTCTACATACAAACTCCGGCTGGTAGTAACGTGCGGGCAGTTTTTGATGGTAAAGTGTCGCAGATATTCTATATTCAGGGGAATAATGGCGTTATTATTCAGCATGGGAATTACCGTACAGTGTATGCCAATCTTTCGGCCATTTATGTGCGCGAAGGACAAACGGTAGATGCCAAACAAAGTATTGGAAAAATTTATACCGATTCGGACAACGATAACAAAACAGAACTTTATTTTCAGATTTATAATGGGCGCGCAGTAATGAACCCCGAAAGTTGGATAGCGCGGTAGTTTATTCGTTCTTATTATCTAAATGTTGTTCAAATCTTTCTTTATATTGCTCGCTTACAGGTATGTATATTTTATTTTCAAATACAATTCTGTTTCGTTCAATGACTGAAACTTCTTTGAGATTGACAATAAACGAACGATGAACCTTTACAAATTTATTTGCTGGAAGTAACTCTTCGATAGACTTTAAACTCATTTTGGTCGTTACTGATTCATTGCTAAGCAAGTGAATTTTAATGTATTCGTGTTGACTTTCAACGTATTTAATGTTGTTGAAATCAATGCGAATGGATTTATAGGCAGATTTCACAAATATAAAATTGGCAGATTCCTCTTTAATGCCTTTATGATTATTCGCTTTTAAATCCATCAGCGCTTTCACTTTATTGGCAGCTTTTAGTAGATTTACAAA
>JAIFKX010000061.1 GCA_020049335.1 Paludibacter sp.
AGTGTGTATCGACGAAAAGCCCGATGCCGTGCTTGTGGTGGGCGATGTAAATAGCACAGCTGCTTGTACTTTGGTGGCTTCCAAAATGGATATCAAAACCATTCACTACGAGGCAGGATTACGCAGCAACGACCGAACTATGCCTGAGGAAATTAATCGTTTGGTAACGGATGCTATCAGCGATGTATTTATTACCACCAGCGTAGATGCCGACGAAAATCTATTGAAAGAAAATATTCCTGCCGAAAAAATTCACATGTTGGGAAACCTCATGATTGATTCGTTGGTGGCAAATTTAAAAAAGGCGCAAAGTACCGAATTGAAATTCAAACTTTTAAATAAAGATAAAACGATAGAAATTGGAAGCGATTTTCTTCCACAAAAATACGGCGTAATGACTTTTCACCGTCCGGGAAATGTAGACGATAAGGAAAGTTTGACTAAATTGGTACAGCTTTGGGGGCAGATTTCCGAAAATGTTCCATTAGTTTTTCCGGTTCATCCGCGCACGTACAAAAACATTCAAAATTTTGGTTTGCAGGAATTGATTGACAAATACAAACAACTCTTTTTCATTGAACCGCTGGGTTATATGCAGTTTATACATTTGGTGAGTCGCTCCATGTTTGCACTCACCGATTCGGGCGGTATTCAGGAAGAAACAACCTATTTGAACATTCCCTGCCTCACTGTTCGCCCCAATACCGAACGTCCCGTTACGGTTTGGGAAGGAAGTAATAAGCTGATAAAATTAGAGGAAATTGTAACCGAGGTTCAAATCATACTTAGTGGTAAAGGCAAAAACGGTACCACTCCTAAATATTGGGATGGTGAAACAGCTGTACGGATAGTAAAATTATTAGAAACTTATTAGGAATATAGTTTATCGAAAACTATCCTGAAAGCACAACTATATTGCTTAAAGATCCTAATTATCAATACAAATATCAATTTCGTTAAGTTAAGACAATCAATTTGACTCCAATGGAGTCATATATTTATAGAAAAGACATTTTTCTATAAATATGCGCCCCCAAATGGGGTCGAAAATCCTTAAATAAACGACATTAAGACAAATTCAATAATCACACGAATTGTAACCGCCATTACATTAACCGCCGTTACAATTCAAAAATATATTTGTATGAATACAGAATTATTTTCGGCACCCTACATAGATCAACTAATAAATGCTTGTAAAAATTACCCTGAAATTGGGAATGATATTTACAAAAATAAACTTGCTTTGATATTCAACGAACTATCAGAAATTGAAATTCAGGGAGATGATGACTACCGGACTATATGGATAACTGCAGAACGCGGTACTATTGAAGACTTTGGAGATTTTGAAGAATCGCTTGAATCAGGTGAAGTATCAAACGAGGAAGATTTTAAAGATTTGTGGCTCTATTATTATCCCGATAAACTTAAATGGTACAAGTTTTCAATATCTCAATATGCCGGAGTACGTTATTTTTTTATCGATTCAAATCTTATATTTCAATTAAAAGAAGAATATACTGAAGAAAAAATTCATTATTTTCAATCAGATCTTATTGATTGGCTATCAATAGTCGTGTCGGACTCAATGAAAATAATTCACGAAGATATTGATAATTATAATAGATTTATTTTAAACAATTTACCTTACAGAAAACGTATCGGAAGAATATTAAGAAATGATTTATGGAAAATATTTCCGGAGGATAAAAAAGACTTCGAAAAATCAATTACATCAGAAATAATCGAAAACTTGAAGGCGATTAAAAATATGACAGAAATTGACAAAAATTGCTATTTGTCCGAAATTTCAGCCATAGACTTTTTTAGATTTTGTGAAATTGGCTACGATGCCAATCGATATTTTAAATCGCGCAAAAAATTATCAGCTAAAGAAAAATATTTACTAAAAGCCGATGGAAGAGATTGTGGTTTAACCGATTTGAATGAATCATCGGTTACTGAATTTGCAAACTGGTATAAAAATGAAAGGAATTGTGGTGGACATCCATGGGAAATATGCAGAGGTGGTAATTCTACACATATTTCGCTCTATGTTTGTCAAAATGAAAATGGTTGGTATTTGTTGCTTCAGGGCAGTAGCAGAACAAGAGTAGTGGAAACAATTTTAATTGCAAATGCACTTTTCACACAAAAAATTCCTTTTATATTGGGTAAAGCAGAAGAAATTTATAATATGGCTTGTGGAACAGATTACATAGGTATAGTACCGGAAAATATAACTCCAAGATATTGTCATTCTTATTTTCCGAATGAAGATAGAATTATTGATTTTATGAATTTAGGACATGAACGTGTAGAAGAAATAATTCAAAAATCATATTGGTATCCGTTAACTTCTTTCAGGCTAACATCATAACTAACAACAGAAAATTTAAATATGGATTTTACACTCAACATTTACAAAAAATTACTCGAATCGCTGAAACAAAACGGCTATTCGTTTTACACTTTCGAGGAATATTGTTCTGGTAAAGCTGCTGGAAAATATGTAATTTTGCGCCACGATGTGGATTTGAACGCCGGGCATTCGGTGGCAACTGCTCGTGTGGAGGCTGAGATGGGAATAAAAGCGAGTTATTATTTCCGAGTAGTACCTCAAAGCAATCAACCGGACAAAATTAGGTCCATTGCTGCTTTGGGACACGAAATTGGCTATCATTACGAAGACTTATCGCTTTTTAAGGGAAACACATCATTAGCAATTGATCATTTTGATAATCGATTGTTTCATTTCAGGAAGTTTTATCCTGTGAAAACAATTTGCATGCATGGTAGCCCAACTTCGAAATACGACAACAGAAATATTTGGAAATTTTATAATTACCGTGATTTTGGAATAATTGGCGAACCGTATTTTGATGTCGATTTTAATGAAGTTTTTTACCTGACCGATACCGGTCGATGCTGGGATGGAGAACGTTTCAGCGTGCGCGACAAAGTGAATTCCACTTTTAAGCAATCTTATCATGCAACAAATGATATTATTCAAGCTGCCAATTCGGGCTCATTACCCTTAAAAATTATGATAACTACCCATCCTCAACGATGGACAAATAATGTTGGTGAATGGGTTTTGGAATTTGTTTTACAGAATTTAAAAAACATAGTTAAACGATTAATTGTTAAAAAATAAAAAGCAAATTAATTTTAAAGGGACAAGCGATTTCCAATCGCTTGAGTTCATTATCAAGCGATTAGAAATCGCTTGTCCCCTACTTAAATCAAAAAAAACAAAATAATATCATTCATTTAATATGAAATTTTTTCTAAATATTGTATTCCTATTTTTCAGTTTGATTTTGGTGGCTCAGTCGGCATCCGAGGCTGAAGCTTTATACAACAATAAGCAATATGCGAAAGCCAAAGTTGCTTATGAAGCATTATTGAAGCGTAAACCGAATGATGCTATGAATAATTATCGGTATGCACGTTGCAATTACGAATTGAAAAACTACGATACTGCGATAAAACATTTCGAAATGGCGGGGACTCGTTTTCCTTTGAAAGATTTGTATTTGGGCGAATTATACTTTATTGATTATCAATTCGATTTATCGGTTACAGCCTACCAAAACTACCTTACCAGCCTGGAGCCTAATGATAAAAAGATGGCCGAAATTGAACAATTAATTAAAAAATCGGAGTTGGGTGTAAAACTACTTAACCGAGTTGAAAATATATCCATCATAGACAGTAACATTGTGAGTAAAAGCGATTTTATACGCTTCTACGATTTGAGTACTGACTTAGGTTCTCTTTCTCAACAACACATTCGTTTGAACAATAAAACAACCCACGATAAAATTTCGTTTATCACACAACGTGGCGATCGCCAATACCTTTCGGATTCGGTAAAAGGAAATATGAATATTCTAACTTCGTATAAATTGCTCGACGAATGGTCGCCTGCGTTATCGGTATCACCAATTATAAACACTAAAGCCAACGAGAGTTATCCATTTCTGTTGCTCGACGGCATTAGTTTGTTTTATGCCTCGGATGGTGAAAATTCGCTTGGCGGTTACGATATTTTTTTAACCAAATACTCCTCGTCCACGAAAGATTTTCTGACTCCCGAAAATATCGGTTTTCCATTTAACTCACCAGCCAACGATTACATGATGGTAATTGATGAGTTGCATAATACTGGCTGGTTTGCCACCGACCGCAACCAGACTTCAGGAAAAGTGGCCATTTTCAAATTTGAATACAACGACCCAAAAGTGTATTTTAAAACGGAAGAATCCTTGCTATTACAGAAAGTAGCACAATTAAAGCATTACAAAACAAGTAAAAAAATCAAAATTGCAGCAGGCAAAATTAACAAATCAGAAATTGAAAATTTGAAAGTAGAAAAGTCTATTATTATCAACGATAGTGTGATTTACAACTCCCCCAGCCAGTTTCAGCAAGCCATTGCCCTACAACTGTATAACGAAACAGAACAAATGGCTAATGAGTTGAGAAAATTAAAAGATACATTATCCGCAGCTCGCATAGCTTACGATAACGCAATAGCAATGGATGAAAGAGAAAAATTGGCAATACAAATTCGACGTCTCGAACCTTCCTTTTTTCAACTTTCCAAAGACATTTCGAACAAGAAAAAAGAAGCGATAAATAAAGAAATAAATTTTCTGAATCATAAATGATTTTATTCTAAATATATTTTGTATTTTTACAAAAAAAATAGTTGGAGTATGGAAGTGTCTATTGTTTTAGTTTTGCTTTTTGCGGGCATCGCATTTTTACTAATCGAATTATTCCTTATTCCGGGGTTATCACTCGCAGGTATTGCAAGTTTATTACTTACAGGCAGCTCTGTATATTATGCTTATGCAAAAATTGGTTCAACAGCTGGTCATTTAACGCTTTTGGGTGGTTTAATACTCTCTGGTGTGGCTGTTTGGATTTTTCTGAAATCGAAAACACTCGAAAAGATGTCGTTAAAAGCTGAAATTGTTGGAAAAAACGACCCTTTAGCTGGTGTAAAAATTAATATTGGCGATACGGGCAAAGCAGTATCTCGTTTAGCTCCTATGGGCAAAGTAAAAGTAAACGGATTCGTTATGGAAGCCAAAACAAACGACGATTTTGTGGATGAAGGCTGCTCAATTCGCATCGTAGAAATACTGAATACAAATGTATTGGTAGAACGAATATAGGTTTATAAAGTTTGTAAAGTTATAAAGTTTGTAAGGTTTATAAAGAATTTGATATTAACCATTTATCATTAATCATTAATCACTTATCATTAACAATTAACCATTTATCATTAAAATTTTAGAATTATGATTGGAATTGAAATTATTGGTTTAGCAGTACTGGGCATTCTGTTGCTGCTTTTCTTTTACTATGTTCCGTTTTTGCTTTGGATTTCGGCCAAAGTTTCAGGCGTGAATATTTCGCTCATTCAGCTTTTTTTAATGCGTATTCGAAAAGTACCACCACACACCATTGTGGCCTGTATGATTGAAGCACACAAAGCTGATATTCAAGAGGTTCAACGCGATGGTCTCGAAGCGCATTACCTTGCTGGCGGACATATCGAACGAGTGGTGCATGCTTTGGTGTCAGCATCGAAAGCAAACATCGACCTCACTTTTAAAATGGCTACTGCCATCGACCTTGCTGGTCGTGATGTATTTCAGGCTGTGCAAATGTCGGTAAACCCGAAAGTTATTGACACTCCACCCGTAGCTGCTGTGGCTAAAGATGGTATTCAGCTTATTGCTAAAGCTCGTGTTACAGTTCGTGCAAACATCAAACAATTAGTGGGTGGAGCTGGTGAAGAGACAATTCTTGCCCGTGTAGGCGAAGGAATAGTATCGTCAATCGGTTCATCAGCATCACACAAAAGTGTACTCGAAAATCCAGACTCTATCTCTAAATTGGTATTGAAAAAAGGCTTGGATGCTGGAACGGCTTTCGAAATTCTATCCATTGATATTGCCGACATTGATATAGGTAAAAATATTGGAGCTCAGCTGCAAATGGATCAGGCCGAAGCTGACAAAAATATTGCACAAGCAAAAGCCGAAGAGCGTCGCGCCATGGCAGTTTCGCTCGAACAAGAAATGAAGGCCAAATCACAAGAAATGCGTGCCAAGGTTATCGAAGCCGAAGCCGAAGTTCCCAAAGCTATGGCCGAAGCGTTCCGTTCAGGAAATCTGGGGATTATGGATTATTACAAAATGAAAAATATTGAGGCGGATACTTCAATGCGCGAAAATATTGCAAAACCAACGGGTTCGACATCGAAAACTGAAAAATAAAATTGAATAAATTGAATGAACTACAATAACAATACGAATTGCAGCAAAAGTAACAATTCTGCAAATGCCTCTGGTGGAGCTGTATACGGATTTGGAGTGATAGGTGCCGCTATTTATTTTATAGCTAAAGCCACTACTTTCTGGTCTGGCGCTTTCGGTCTCTTAAAGGCATTAGTTTGGCCAGCCATTTTGGTTTATCAGGCTTTGCGTTCGCTTGGAGCTTGAACAATTGACATATTCATAAACAAAAAAAGTCCGCTAATTCACATTAGCGGACTTTTTAATGCCTGAGCATTTGTAGCAAAAGCCTGATTACATAGCTACTGAATCAGTAACTGTAGTATCAACAGCTACTGTATCAACTACAGCAACAGTATCAACAGCAACAGAATCAGTTGCAGGAGCTTCTTCAGCAGCTTTAGGAGCACAAGAAGCAATAGCGATAGCTACAACAAAGAATAAAAATACTTTTTTCATCTTTTTAAACGTTTAAAATTTAACTTTATTTGTTTTGCAATTCAAAATCGCGGCAAAATTACTGCATTTATTAATAGGTTGTATCTTTTTTATGTATTATTTTATAAAATAATTATGTTAAATTTTAAAATGACACATATATTACTGATTAGCTACTACTTAGAAATTTGAAATCCAGCCGAATATAAATAACGTTTGATGCTCTTTTTAGGTGTTTTTTCAAATTCGTGTGGAAAAAGCTGTATTTTCGAGATAGATTCGAATGAAGCCACAACTGAATTGAGGGCTTTACGGTTCTCTTCCATCAATACTTCTAAGGCTTTATGGTCAATTTTGTCTGTATCTACCGCCTCGTAATCAGGACAAACCAACGCAATTAACTTTCCGTTACTTTCAATTACTAAACTTTCCATCACAAACGGCATATTATTGAGTTTAGCTTCAATTTCTTCTGGATAAATATTTTGGCCGCTTGCTCCAAGAATCATCGTTTTGCTACGTCCACGAATAAATATATTTCCATTTTCGTCCACTGTTCCTAAATCGCCGGTATGCAACCAACCATCGTTATCTATAACTGCCGCCGTTGCTTCTTCGTTTTTATAATAGCCCACCATCACATGCTCGCCACGCACACATATTTCGCCCGTACCTGTTTCGGGATTAGGGTCGTCGATGCGTACTTTCATCGTATCTAAGATTTTACCTGTCGATTTTGGCACAAACTCTTTGTGGTCGGCATAACTTATTAAAGGCGCGCACTCTGTCATGCCATAACCAATGGTAAATGGGAATTTTATTTTTGTAAAAAAAGCTTCCACTTCAGCATTTAGCGGAGCACCTCCAACAATAATTTCGTAAAACTCACCGCCAAAAGCATCTACTAATTTTTTTCGTATTTGAGAAAGTATAGTTGTATCCAAAAACGGAATACTCAACACCCAGCGCATGGTAGGTTTTGCCAAAAGAGGTTGAATTTGTTTACGGTAAATTTTTTCGACAATAAGCGGAACCAAGAAAATTATATTAGGTTTAATTTCGGCAAAAGCAGCCAATAAAATCTTCGGTGTCGGTATTTTACCTACAAAATGAATATGACATCCAGCACATGTGCTAGCCAAAAAATCGAACGAACAGCCATACGCATGTGCCAAAGGTAAAAATGAAATGATTCGATATAAAGGTGCTATTAAACCAGTACTTATTGCAAAAGTAATGTTTCCGGCCAACGCATTTCCGGTAGTCATTACTCCTTTGCTAAAGCCAGTAGTTCCAGAGGTATAATTAATAGAAACGAGATCGGTATTTGGTTTGTCGATATAGCGCACATGGTCGCGATGAAAGCCGTGTGGAAATTTAGCATGAAATATACTATTGATATAATCGGGCTGTAAATACTTCAACACCAACTGTTCGTGAACCTCGTTTTCGGCAAGTTCAGGTTTAGGTTCTTTGTTGAGCAAAGCTATGCAATTGAACTTACTTAAAGAGAAAACAGCTTTCACACTTGTCAATTTTTCTTCTTCGAGCGATTCCCAAATATTATCAGCTATAAATAACAATTTCGATTCGGAATGATTTGAAATGTGGTGAATATCGTTTGGATTAAAATCCTGCAAAATAGGCACAATTACAGCCCCATAAGTTACTACCGATATATAAGTTATAGCCCAATTTGCACTATTTCGGCCTATTAAAGCCACTTTATCGTTTGGCGTAAGTTTACATTGCTCAAACAAAATGTGCATACGTTCAACTCGTTTTGCCAGGTCGGCATAAGTAAGTGTAATGTCTTCTCCATAATTACTGTAAGCTGGAAAATCCCAGTTTTTGCGGAATGAATCTTCAAAAAGTCGAACAAAATTATCCTGAATCATGTGTTGTTTTTTTATAGATTAAATTTAGCTGGCAAATATATTGAATTTATTACACATTTTGAAATAATATGTGCAGAATTAATGTAATTTTATTCAAAATAATAATATTAGGAAGTAATTTATACTTACAATTTAGGAATTACATCTAAATTCGTATCAAATTTCACACAAAAAACATTGTGTATTAAAATAAAAGCAGTAAATTTGCACCCTCATTTCGGAATAGGTAATTAAGAAGCAATGTTGCAAAGCATCTCACCTGCCCGATGTAATATAAAAATTGTTTTATACATGTACGCAATTGTAGAGATTTTAGGACAACAGTTTAAGGTGGAAGCCGGAAAAAGACTGTTTATCCACCGTATGAATGAAGCTGACAGAGGCTCGGCTATCGAATTCGACAAAGTATTGTTAATTGACAACGAAGGTGCAGTTACTGTAGGTGCTCCTTTAGTAGAAGGTGCAAAAGTAGTTGGTGAAATTCTATCACACGTTCGTGGTGAAAAAGTGATTGTTTTCCACAAAAAACGTCGCAAAGGATATCGCAAACGCAATGGTCACCGTCAGGACTTCACCGAAGTATTAATTAAAGAAATTGTAGCTTAATTAAAAAACCGATTAAAATTAAAAGAAAATGGCACATAAAAAAGGGGCTGGTAGCTCAAGAAACGGTCGTGAATCGGAAAGTAAGCGACTTGGAGTAAAGATTTTTGGTGGTCAGTTTGCAAAAGCAGGCAACATAATTGTTCGTCAACGCGGTACTGTTCATCACGTTGGTGAAAACATAGGCATTGGTAAAGACCATACATTATTCGCTTTGATAAACGGTACCGTAGTATTTAGAAAGAAAAAAGATAATAAATCTTACGTTTCTATCAAACCTATCGAAACTATCGAAGCTAATTAATTTTAGCAAGATTTAAACGCACAAATAATCTCCTGTCGTTTTACCGTAGAGTAAAATTGCGGGAGATTTTTTTTAAACCCCTAACCCCTAAAGGGGAATAATGACGTAACAAATTTAAACATCCTAAAAATTCTTTAAGTCCCCCTTTAGGGGATTTAGGGGTAATAATTGACAATGCTAACACTAAAATATATCACCGATAATACCGCAGAAGTTATTGCTCGTTTAAACAAGAAAAACTTCGACGGAAATGCCATAATTGCTCAGGTTGTGGAATTAGATAAAACACGTAAAGCAACTCAAACACAGTTAGACAATCAGTCGGCTGAAATGAATAATCTTTCGAAGGAAATAGGCTTGCTTTTCAAACAAGGCAAACAAGCCGAAGCTGCTGCAGCCAAAGAAAAAACTACCGAGCTAAAAGATAACATTAAATGGTTAGATGATAAACTTTCGGAAATTGAACAATCGCTTAACAGCCTATTAGTTCAAATTCCAAACCTTCCACATTCGAGCGTTCCTCCAGGCAAACATGCTGAAGACAATCTGATTGAACGCAGTGGTGGCGCAATGCCAAATTTACACGAAGGCGCTGTTCCACATTGGGATTTGGCAAAAAAATACGATCTGATTGACTTTGAGTTGGGCGTAAAAATTTCGGGTGCTGGTTTTCCTGTTTACAAAGGAAAAGGCGCTCGTTTGCAACGTGCATTAATCAACTTTTTCCTCGACAATGCCACACAAGCGGGCTACCTCGAAGTACAACCTCCTTATGTAGTAAACGCTGCTTCGGGCTATGGAACAGGTCAGTTGCCCGACAAAGAAGGTCAAATGTATCATTGTACGGTCGACGATTTGTATTTAATTCCTACCGCCGAAGTACCTGTAACAAACATTTACCGTGATGTTATTTTGGACGAAAAAGAATTGCCCATTAAAAACACAGCCTATTCGGCTTGTTTCCGTCGCGAAGCTGGTTCGTATGGTAAGGATGTTCGTGGATTAAACCGTTTGCATCAATTCGACAAAGTAGAGATTGTACAAATACAACATCCCGAAAAATCCTACGAAACTTTGACCGAAATGGTTAGCTACGTTCAAACATTGGTAGATAAATTAGAATTACCGTGGCGCATACTTCGCCTTTGTGGTGGCGACATGAGCTTTACTTCGGCACTTACTTTCGACTTCGAGGTTTACTCTGCTGCTCAGGAACGTTGGTTGGAAGTAAGTTCAGTTTCAAACTTCGAAAGCTATCAAGCAAATCGCTTAAAATGCCGATTTAAAGGAGCTGACAAGAAAACACAATTGGCTCACACGCTTAACGGCAGCGCAATGGCACTGCCCCGTATTGTGGCAGCTTTGCTCGAAAACAATCAAACACCCGAAGGTATTCGCATCCCAAAAGCATTAATTCCGTATACAGGTTTCGAAATAATCTCGTAGAGACGTCATACTTGTCATATAATAATATTTGTAGAGACGTCATGCCTGACGTCTAAAAATATTAATAGAGACGCAAAACATTGCGTCTCTACTTTTTTTATCCAGCAAATTTTGCCATAAACGGTATTTTTCGAAACAGAAAAATCACTATAAATGAAGTAATTAAAGTAAGCAAAACCACTATCGGCACCGAAACAAGCGGATTAGCCATTGTCCAGAAAATTCCTACACGGAAAAACAAACTGATGACCATAATGTGTACTAAATAAATTCCAAAACTATAATTGCTTAGAATTTGAATGGTTCGAGTACTATATTTATTTTTAAATTCGAAATCTTTTAAAATATAATACACAGCTATAACTTGAAAAAAAGTTGTAATTGTAAACGTTCCCATGGCAGTGAGCGTTTGTTTTCCTGACTGAAAACTTAGATAATAAGTTAAAAATGTATTAATTATAACAGTTGTAGTATAAAGTATTGTAGCTGAGATTCGTGTAAATTTATACTGTGCATGTAAAGTTTGTAGGAAATAGCCCAACACCAAATAACCTATGTAAAGCATATAACCATAAAGCCTTTGGGCCAACAACGGAAAACTATCTATACTAAAAACATGAATGCTTTGTAAATAATTTAATATCAGCCATAAAGCAAGAAAAACTACAATCGATTGGCGACTTGCACGTTTAAGGATTTTCGAAATTATGGGAATAAAAAGATACAGTAACAAAATCATATACACAAACCAAAGATGTTTTGATACGCCTTCGGCAACAAATAAATCAGTTCCCCAACTTACAATTGCATCGAAACTCAGCGGGCGTTCCCAATCACGAAGCATCAACCATCGAAAAACCCAGTAGGCTGGCAGCCAAAACAACATTGGTACCAACACACGCGACAATCGTTTTTTGTAAAAATCGATTATCTTATATTGTTTTATTAGCAAAGTAGCTCCACTAAGAACTAAAAACAGCGGCACAGCAAACCGCACTAAATTAGTAAGCACCACTCCTATCAGCCAAAACTCGGTATTTCTACCAAAATTCATATTCATTACGGGCGATGACACGTGAATTAAAATCACCGCAACGGTTGCCAATACACGTAATGAATCGAAATATTGAATGGTCTTAGAGGAATTCTCAGTTGTCATTTTTCAGAAGAGCTTCGGCAATTTTCAAATCGAAAGGCGTAGTAATTTTAATATTCTCTCGATTACCTTCCACTAACGAAATTTTTCGGGGAGTAATTTCATTTTGTGTAGCAAAATAGCTTTCTACAACCGAAGCATCGTCGGTAAAAAGAGGGGAAAATTCCTGCTTATATGCTTCTCGAAGCAACTTTGCATTAAAAATCTGAGGCGTTTGCACCAATTTATAACACGACCGGTCTACAGATCGACTACCCTTCTCACTCAACTCACGAATACTTTCGACACTGTCGGTTACAGCAATAGCAGCCCCCGAAATGTCTGAAGCTTGAAAACAGTCGGCTATCGTTTGGTGGCTTACAAAAGGACGAACGCCGTCATGTATAGCTATCAATTCGGCACCTTTAATGCTTTTCAAACCATTATTAACCGAAGCAAAACGCGTTGGTCCACCAAACGCAGTAACATGTTTAATATTGAAATGGTAAAGTTGGCACATCTGCTCCCAATATAAAATAGAATTTAGTGGAATTACCAACACAATCTTTATTTTAGAGTCGAAACGATAAAAATTTTCGATAGTGTGCATCAAAATCGGCTTTCCATGAATTAGTAGAAATTGTTTTGGAACTTCACTTTTCATTCGCGAACCGGTACCACCTGCAACAATAATGACTGCTTTTTTTATATACATAAATATTTTATTTTTATACAACAAAGATAAAAGTTTTAAATAACTATACCAAAAAAAATATCAAACCACAAAAAAGTAATACAATATTCTATTGTTTTCATCTGTTTCCATTTTTAATTCCATAAAAAAAAAGCAAATTCAGTAAAACTTTAGTACAAAAAACTACTCTTCATTTTTGTAAATATTTTACTAAAAAAGGCTTGCACAAGTCAATAAAAAGTAGTAATTTAGTGCGATTTTTCGGAAAGTAATAAATTTAAGTTAGATGATTGAACAAGACAGAATTATTCAGGTAAATATTTACTCTATGTCGGTGATTGTTTCGCGTGCATTGCCCGATGTGCGTGACGGTTTCAAACCAGTACACCGTCGTGTACTTTTTGGAATGAATGAATTAGGCAACAATTCCGACAAGCCCTATAAAAAGTCGGCCAGAATTATTGGGGAAGTTATGGGTAAATATCACCCGCATGGCGACTCCTCGATTTATGGAACATTGGTGCGTATGGCACAACATTGGTCAATGCGTTATCCGTTGGTTGATGGACAAGGAAACTTTGGATCAGTAGACGGCGACAGCCCAGCTGCTATGCGTTACACCGAAGCTCGATTGCGCAAAATTGCGGAAGACATGCTCATTGATATCAATAAAGATACAGTTGATTTTCAATTGAACTTTGATGATACGCTGAAAGAGCCAGTTGTTTTACCCACACGTATTCCAAACTTATTAGTAAATGGTTCGTCGGGTATTGCCGTTGGTATGGCTACCAATATGGCACCACACAACCTCACCGAGGTAGTAGATGCGACCATTGCCTACATTGAAAATAACGATATTGAAATTTCGGAATTAATAAAATATATCAAAGCTCCCGATTTCCCTACGGGAGGCATTATTTACGGCTACGCTGGCGTAAAAGAAGCATTCGAAACCGGTCGAGGCCGTGTTGTAGTTCGTTCGAAAGTAGAAATTGAAACGGATGCCCAAGGACGCGAAAAAATTATTGTAAACGAAATTCCGTACATGGTCAACAAAGTAGAGCTTATTAAAGCTGTTGTTGCCCTTGTAGAAGAAAAACGAATTGAGGGTATTGCCCACATCAACGACGAATCTGACCGCGAAGGTATGCGTATTGTTATCGACATTAAACGCGATGCCAATTCGAATGTTGTATTGAATAAATTATACAAAATGACGGCTTTACAATCGTCATTTAGTGTAAATAATATTGCCTTGGTAAAAGGACGTCCTCGTATGTTGAATCTGAAAGATTTGATTCATTATTTTGTAGAGCATCGCCACGAAGTTGTAACTCGCCGCACACAATTCGAATTAAGTGAAGCTGAAAAACGCGCCCATTTATTGGAAGGATTTATGATTATCCTCGACAATCTGGACGAAGCTATTCAGATTATCCGTAATTCGAAAACGCCCGAAGAAGCCCGTAATAGTTTGATGGAGCGCTTTGGTCTTTCCGAAATTCAATCGCGTGCTATTGTTGAGTTACGTTTACGCCAACTTACTGGTATGGAGCAAGATAAACTTCGAGCTGAGTACCAAGAAGTAATGGAATTGATTGCCCGCTTAAAAGAAATACTTGGCAATGTAGAACTTCGCATGCAAATTATTAAAGATGAGCTTGCCGAAGTAAAAGCAAAATATGGCGATGTTCGTCGCACGCAAATTGTATATGCTTCGGAAGATTTCAATCCAGAAGATTTCTATTCGGATGATGAAATGATTATTACCATTTCGCATTTGGGATACATTAAACGTACCGCACTTTCCGAATTCCGTTCTCAAAACAGAGGTGGTGTGGGTTCGAAAGGGGGCAATTCGCGCGATGAAGATTTTATTGAATATATCTACACGGCTTCGATGCACAATACCATGTTATTCTTTACCCAAAAAGGAAAGTGTTATTGGCTGAAAGTGTACGAAATACCAGAAGGTTCGAAAACATCGAAAGGTAGAGCAATTCAAAATATGCTCAACATAGATTCAGATGATAAAGTAAATGCATTTATCCGTGTGAAAGGATTAACCGACAGCGAATATATAAACGCCCATTATCTTATTTTCTGTACCAAAAACGGTGTTATCAAGAAAACTTCGCTCGAAGCTTATTCTCGCCCACGCCAGAATGGCGTGAATGCAATCACTATTCGCGAAGACGACAAAGTAATACAAGTTCTGTTGACCAACGGAAACGCTGAGGTATTATTAGCAAATCGTAATGGACGTGCAATTCGTTTCAACGAATCGAAAGTGCGCGAAATGGGGCGTACTGCAACGGGAGTTAGAGGCATGACCTTAGACGACGATGGGGAGGATGAAGTAGTTGGCATGGTTTGTGTCAATAAAGACGAAAACGATACCATTATGGTTGTTTCGCAGCAAGGTTATGGTAAACGTACCTTACTCGACGAGCGCGACGAAGATGGAAATGTAGTCTTAGAAAATGGCGAACCAGTAGCAGTTTATCGTGTAACTAACCGTGGTGGTAAAGGTGTAAAAACCATGAATATCAACGAGAAAACAGGTAAATTGGTTACAATAGAAAGTGTAAACAACGACAACGACTTGATGATTATCAATAAATCGGGCATAACCATTCGATTGAAAGTTTCAGAAACTCGCGTTATGGGTCGCGCTACGCAAGGAGTTCGACTTATCAACCTCGAAAAACGCAACGACGAAATTGCTTCGGTATGTAAAGTGCCCACAGAAGTAGAAGAAGAGGTTGTGGAAGTGATTGATACTGAAATAGTAACAAGCGAAGTAATTGATAATGAAACACAGCTTAACGATGGCGAAAACCCTACGGAAGCTACTGAAGAAGTTACAGAAGAATAATAAATTTCGGGAATAGCGATATTCCATTAAAAAATAATCAACCAACGGAACATGAATGTGAATGAAAAAAGCATTCATGTTCTTTTAAAAACAAAAGAAAATCGTATGAAAAGAATTTTTTTTACCATGGTTTTGGTATTGAGTTTTACATTTACGTATGCTCAAAAAGCCAACGTATCAAAAGCTAAAAACAAGGCTTTGATGGAAAATCCTGATTTTGCAGGCGCACGCGAAGCAATTAAACCAGCATTAGAAGAGGCTACAACAAAAGATTTGGCATCGACTTGGCATGTTGCTGGCATGATTGGCTACAAAGAAAATGAAGCACTGTACACCAAACAGGCACTGGGTCAAACTATCGACTTAATTGCAAAAGGCAAAGCGATTATGGAGTCGTACAGCTATTTTTTGAAGGCTTACGAGTTGGATCAATTGCCCGATGCAAAAGGAAAAGTGAAACCAAAAGTAACAAAAGACATTAAAGCTAAAGTAAAAGAATACTACCAAGTGCAAACAAATTTGGTTGCTTATGGTGCCACACTTTTCGAAAAGAAAAATTATGTGGAAGCTGTTAAGGCATTCGAAACTTATTTAGCAATTCCTGGTCTTCCATTTATCAACAACGAATTGGCACCCGATTCTACCTATCGCATGATTAAGTACTACACTGCTATTGCAGCTACAAATGCCGAAATGAACGACAAAGCAATTGCGTTGTACGAAGACCTGAAAGATGAAAAATACGAGGAACTAAATGTATATCAATTACTTTACGAGGAATATAGTAAGAAAAAAGACACTGTAAGCTTTGTAAAAACATTGAAAGAAGGATTTACTAAATTTCCACAAGAACCTTGGTTTTTGCAAAACTTGATTAACTATTATATTTATAGTGGACAAACAAAAGAAGCATTAACCTATTTGAATAACGCCATCGACAAAGAACCAAAGTTAGCTCAATATCAATATGTTAAAGGAAACTTAGATGAGTCGCTTGGAAATTTCGATAATGCTTTGAAAGCATTTGAAAAAGCCATAGAATTGGATCCAAAAATGGCTGATGCTTATGCTGGCCTTGGTCGTTTGTACTACAACAAAGCAGTAAAAATGACTGATGAAGCAAATGAAATTCGTGACAATAAACTGGCTATAACTGCTCGTAAAAAGGCTGATGATGTATTTAAAGAATCAATTCCTTACTTTATCAAAGCTACCGAAGTAAATCCAGAAGAACGTGAATACAAGAAAACATTGAAAACATTGTATTATCGTTTGAAAATGGATAAAGAATTTGATGCAATTGAAAAAGAATTGAATAAATAAGTTTATAGTCCCGCTGCACGGGATGTCGAAATACGCCATTTGCAGTTGACAATTGACAATTGATAGTAAAAAAACGTCGCAAAATATATTTTGCGACGTTTTTTATGTATTGAAATCAAGTATTAAAAACCGAAATCATCTACTTTAACTTCCTCTACTTTTTCTTTTATCAACTTAATTGTTTTGTGCTTCGAAATACCTTCTACAAAAATAGCTTTTCGGGGAGTAGCTGGACAAATAAATTCGCAACCTCCGCAGCCAACACAAATTGAAGTGTCAATTTCGGGTATTGTGAGGTCGTTTTTATAATCGACCATGTGAACAGCTTGCGTGGGACAATGTTCAGAACAAGCACCACAACTTGTTTCGTCGGTAAAAACAATGCAATCGTTCATAACAAATTGAACTTGACCCATTTGGTTGGTGTGCTTCGAGTCCTTTGTTAAAGGTAGTAAAGCACCTGTTGGGCAAACATCTGAGCAAATAGTACAATCGTAATTACAAAAATCGTTATCGAAATTGAGTGTAGGTTGCAGCATCCCTCCTACTCCATATTCGAGAAAAGCTGGTTTGATAATATTAGATGGGCATTTACTGACACAAAGATGACAAGAGGTACATTTTTGTGAAAAATGATCTAAACTCAACGAGCCGGGAGGCGTAATAGGCGTTTTTCGTACCACAGATGTGTTTCCAGTAAATGGCACTTTTTCGGCCATTAGCTTGGTAGCTGCAACTCCGGTAACTCCTACAGCCATCATAAACCGACGACGAGAAGCATTGACAACTTTTTTTCGGTTTTTAATTGGTAAACGGAATGAGTAATTATAGTTAATTGCCGATGTGGAGCAAACATCAAGACAATCGAAACAATTAATGCACCTACTGGCATCAATTTTATGATTTTTGGTATCGATACACGACGCTTTACATGTACGTCCACAGGCGCCACATGAGTTACAGGCATCTTCGTTAATTCTGATTTTAAACAACGAGGCTTTACTAATAAAACCTAATACTGTACCAACTGGGCAAATACTATTGCAATAAATACGGCCATTTACCCAAGCCAAATAACCTACAAATGCTGTAATAACAATGGTTGTAGCAAGCGATACAACACTTATTAAATAAATACCAACTTTATAAAATGTGTGGTTATCGAATTGTGTAAAAATGAGTTCGGCCAAATTATTACCAGCTTGATATGCTGGTTTTAGAATATGAACAGCAAAACGTGCATAACTGCTATATGGGTCTAAAAGTCCGACTAGAATTGTCAGTCCACTCAAAAAAGCAACAACTGCAGCTATCACAAACGACCAACGCATGACAGTCAGTGCTTTGCGGAAGCGAAAACGTTTTTTTTTATGAACAAGTCGCGAAATATACGTTACAACATCCTGATAAAGCCCTAAAGGACAAACAGAAGAACAATAAATTCGCCCAAAGACCAACGTAGCAATTATAAGCGCAACCAAAACAACTATATTTACAGATAGTAAAGCCGGAATAAACTGAATTTTAGCCAAAAAGCCAAACCACGAAGGCATAATGCCAGCAAAATCGATAATATAAATTGTTAATAATATAGCTGTGGAAACTGAAACTGCTATTCGGATTTTTCGTAACATATAAAATGTAAAATAAGTGATTATTTTGAGAGACAAAAAATTATAATTTAATGCGCTTCACATTCAATTCGCTAATTTTCATAGTGCCCAAATTCAGCGCTTCGGCTTTGGCCAAATGCCCTACCGATTCGAGTGGCATCGCCCGAACATTATTAAAAAATGTAGTTGCAGCCGTATCAACAGCCACTATATCCTGCGAAATAAATAAACCTTTCGACATCACAGCGTCAGCTTCCGACTTACCCTGCGGCCCGTTATTTTTCATCAAACGGTATGCATCAACCACATGTAGCACAGCTGCTTTATCGAGCGTACACACATCGGCTATACATTGTTGCAAGTCGTTGGCATGAAAAAACCGACGATCCCATACTATACCCATGTGGTTTTTCATAGCAATCGACATTTTGGCACCTCCATGATTTTTTAGAACCGGCACATTTATCCACACATCGCAGTCGAGAATATCTTCATGCACTTTTGTTTTTTTCAACTTCACACCTTTTGGTAATGGCACTTCGCGATAATATGAATCTTCGTTTGCTGGTATCATTTTACCACCCGCCTTTTTAACAGCATCTTCAATTCCGCTGTTTGAGTAACAATTGCGCCACTCGTTGCAAGTGTGGTCAAATACTTTCACTTCCTTTGCGCCAGCATTGAAACATTGCTTTACAATTTCGCCAACCAACTGTGGATTGGTATTAGCAGCCATTTCGGGTCCTTTATCCCAGCCGATGTTTGGCTTAACGACCACCACCTGACCTTTTTTAACGAATTTACCAATTCCTCCCAGCTCTGCAATTGCTTTTTTGAACATTTCGGCAGGTTCGCCACCCATTACAGCCACTAAATCATAAGGCTTACCCGATTTTGTAGAGACTCCACTTTGTGATAAAACCGACATTGCACCACTATCCTTAAAACTAAAAGTAGCCCCAGTTAACGCCAAAGCCCTTAAAAAAATTCGTCTATCCATAATATTAATGCTTATTAAAAGGTAAGAAATTAATTTTATTCATTATTTTCTTCGCAAATATAATTATTTTGTTTTGATTGCGTAAGTTTATTCATAAAAAAATGGCTATCAATTGTGAGTTGACAGCCATTTTTAGGAATTTTATTTATTTTGATACTTACATTAATTCCACACTACGTTTTACAAAGTTAGCCAAAGCTTCACCTTTCAGCATATTATTTGCCAAAAGAGCCAAATCAATTAACTGACGAACTTGTTTGTTCTCGGCTGCAAAAGCCTTATAAACTGCCTTTTTCTTTTCGCCAAGTTCATCCATTTGTTTGGCCAAAGCACTTAATTCGTCTTTCTCTGAAGTAGCAATTTCTTCGTCTTTCTTATCCTTCTGACTGTCTTTAAGTGCATCGTGTTTGGCTTTTACCACAGCAAGTTCGGTTGCAACAGGCAGCAATTCAGCTGCACAAGCATTCTCCTCGTCGTTCATCAGTTTTTCAATAACTGGGTGGGCAGTATTTACAACCAAATTATAGCTATCGGGCATTTCGCCATAAAAACTCATCATGCCACCTTGTAGTGCCGACATTTCTTTCATACGGCGCATAAACTCATTTTGCGTTACAAAAACCGGATTCGTTGTTGCCGAAAGTTGCTCAAAAGTCACAATAAAGTTGGCCTTTTCCACTTTTGGCAGTTGCGAATCGAAAACAGCCACCATAGCATCCCGTTGTTCGTCGGTAAGAGCTACTTTTTCAACATCATCTTTTTGTATAATTTTATCAATAACATCACTATCCACGCGCACAAAACGAGTTTTCTCTAGTTTTTGTTCCAATTGACTTACTACATGTACATCCAACTGTCCGTCCATAATAAGCACATCGTATCCTTTATCTTTGGCAGCTTGAATATAGCTGTAATGGTCGTCGGCACTATTGGCATACAAGTAAATCAAATCGCCGTTTTTATCTTTCTGATTTTCACCAACAAGTGTTTTATACTCTTCGAATGTAAAATATTTGCCATCCACATTTTTCAACAAGGCAAATTTCTCAGCACGTTCGTAGAATTTTTCATCGCTAAGCATTCCGTATTGGATAAACACTTTCAGATTATCCCATTTTGCTTCGAAGTTTTCACGGTCGGCTTTAAAAATTTCGGCTAAGCGGTCGGCCACTTTTTTTGTAATATGGCTAGAAATTTTCTTCACATTGGAATCACTTTGCAAATAACTACGCGACACATTCAACGGAATATCTGGCGAATCGATCACACCATGAAGCAATGTAAGATATTCAGGTACAATGTTTTCGACATGATCGGTTACAAATACTTGGTTGCAATACAACTGTATTTTGTTGCGTTGCATATCGATGTTATTCTTAATTTTTGGGAAATAAAGAATACCCGTGAGGTTAAACGGATAATCCACATTAAGGTGAATATGAAACAGCGGATCTTCGGCCATCGGATGAATCTCGCGATAAAATGCAGCGTAATCCTCTTCGGTTAAATCGGCCGGTTTACGAGTCCAAGCTGGATTTGGGTTATTGATAATATTATCCTCGTCGGTCTCCTCATTTTTGCCATCTTTCCATTCCTTTTTCTTGCCAAAAGCAATTTCGATTGGTAGGAATTTACAATACTTTGTTAGCAAATCCTGAATTTTAGTTTCTTCAAGAAAATCTTTGTTATCGTCGTCAATATGCAACACGATATCCGTTCCACGATCTGACTTAATGGTATCTTCGAGCGTATATTCCGGGTCGCCTTTACACGACCAGTGTTGTGCTACAGCACCATCTTTGTGCGACTGAGTGAAAATTTCCACTTTTTTCGACACCATGAATGAGGAATAAAATCCTAATCCAAAATGACCTATAATAGCCTGAGCATCATTTTTATACTTTTCCAAAAACTCTTCGGCACCCGAAAAAGCAATCTGATTAATGTACTTTTCAATTTCTTCGCCGGTCATACCTATACCGCGGTCCGAAATTGTCAGTGTACCTTTCTTTTTGTCGATTGCCACACGAACTTTCAGTTCGCCAAGTTCGCCTTTAAACTCACCTACCGAAGCTAGTGTTTTCAGTTTTTGAGTTGCATCTACGGCATTCGACACTAATTCACGTAAAAAAATTTCGTGATCGCTGTACAAAAATTTCTTAATAACGGGGAATATATTATCACTCG
>JAIFKX010000298.1 GCA_020049335.1 Paludibacter sp.
CACAAGCTACAAACGATAATAATAAAGTAATTTTCCTCATTTTCTAATAATTTTTTAAATGAATAATTTATAAATTTGTTTTCCGCAAAGATACTGTATATTTATAGAAAAACAAATGAATAAACTCTTTTTTTGAATTAATTATTACAAAATTATTTTTTTATAAAAAAGCAATTCATTCAATATCAGTTTGTAAGATAAAAATTGTAACTTTGCAGGCAAATTAAAAAACTGTTACAAATGAGCAAACAACTGACTATAGCCCTTGTGGCACACGATAATCGTAAAGCCGATATGGTGGAATGGGCAATGCATAATGCCGAATTATTGGCAAAACACAAATTGGTTTGTACGGGTACTACCGGTGGACTAATTTTAAATGCTTTGAAGGAAAAGGGAATTTATGCCGATATTAGCTGCATGAACTCGGGGCCTATGGGTGGCGATGCCGAAATTGCGGCTTTGGTGGTGCGTAAACAAATTAATTTGGCTATTTTCCTTATCGACGACCTCAATGCGCAACCCCACGAAGCAGATATTCAAATGTTGCTTCGCCAGTGCCGTGTACACAATGTGCCTATTGCTTGCAACCGATATAGTGCCGACCTTATGATTACCAGCACGCTTTGGGATAACGACGATTATGTGCCTGCTGTGCCACGCTATATTAAATTTCAGCGGTAGTTAATTTATATTACCCTGATATAAATTCCAAATTGGGAAGCACAATTCATAATCATTCCAAATTATATCACCATATTCAATTTCGTACTTTTTAAATAACTGTTTATCAAGATACTTTTTGGTCATTGGGTTTTTGGCATTCATTAAGAATGATGAAAAATCAATCAGTTTTTGAGTGCCGTCATTAAATATAAAATTAATTTTATATTCATCGATGTATTCAGCTTTTTGAATCGAAATTACCATATTCTTATAATTTTTGTGAAATTTTTTCAGGAGAAAAATCAATATTATATACAAAGAAATCTATCCATTTTCTAATTATATCATCTCTGTACAATTCAACTACCTTCTTGAATTTTTTGATATTTTGAGTATTCAATGGTTTTTTGCCTTGAACATCTTTAATTACAACCTCTTTGAACTTTCCATTTTCAAAAATTATTTCGGCTTTGCTCTCAGTATCTTGAAATTTAGCATGCACATGAATTGGTTCATGTTCTTGAGAATAAAATAGAAATATTAATCCGAAATATTCGTATAATTTTGGCATAAATGTATTTTATTTAAAACGTAAATATAACTCATTAATTTTCGAAAAACAAAATCTTTTATTTACAATTCGCACAAAGTTTTTTTAAAGTGCCTGCAAAATCCAGTACTTCCTTTTTGGTAGTATCGAATGAACACATCCAGCGCAATTCGCCAGTGGTTTCGTCCCAAACATAAAAGCGATATTTCTCTTGTAAGGGCTTTACAGCTTGTGGTGGTATAATGGCAAACACAGCATTGGCATCTGTTTTTCGGGTAATTGTAACTCCTTGAATTTTTGATACTTCCGATGCTAAGAGTGTCGCCTTATGGTTAGCGTGATTCGCCATTTCGAGCCATAAATTATCGGTAAGCAAAGCTATAAATTGTACAGCAATAAACCGATTTTTTGAGAATAGCTGCGCACTTTGTTTTTGATAAAACGCAGCATGTTTTTTCAATTCTTCGTTAAAAATAAGCACTGCTTCGCCTATCATTAACCCGTTTTTGGTTCCTCCAAAACTCATTATATCCACTCCACAATCTACAGTGGCAGCTTTTGCACTTATTCCCAATGCTGCAATGGCATTCGAAATGCGTGCACCATCCAAGTGAACATACATGTCGTTTTGGTGAGCAAATGTGCAGAGTGCCGTTAACTCATCAACCGAATAAACCGTTCCCAGCTCGGTACTCTGACTTATCGAAATTACTTTGGGTTGCGTATTATGCACATTACCAATGCGGCTCAAAAAAGGTTTTACCAAATCAGGTGTGAGTTTACCATCGGTGGTTGGAATGGTTATGAGCGATGCGCCAATGCTTTGGGTAGGCGCTCCACATTCGTCGGCATTGATGTGTGCTGTTTCGGCACATACCACAGCCTGAAAAGGCAATGTACAGCATTTCAGACTGATAACATTGGCACCGGTGCCGTTGAACACAAAAAGCACCTGAACTTTTCCGAAAAGCGATTCGAAAACTTCGTGTGCTTTAGCTGTATAAAAATCGTCGCCATAAGCTATTTGGTGTGCCTCATTGGCGTCTTGTATGGCGCTGAGAACAGCAGGGTGAATACCCGAATAATTGTCGCTTGCGAATGATTTCATTACAATTTAAAACGGTCGAAAAAACTCTTTGGTTTTGCCTCTTCAATGGCTTCATCGGGAGCAGCAGGAGATGTTGAGTTTTCGTAAATGCGCTCCTGACGTTGTGGTGCTTCGCCTTGTTGTTGTTTTATAAATTTTATCACCTCGTCCAAACCTTCGGCAAAACGATCGAAATCTTCTTTGTAAAGGAATATTTTATGCTTTTCGTAAGACACCTGTATGTCATCATCTTGTCCGGTAACTTTCTTTTTACTTTCGGTAATAGCCAAAAATAAATCTTCGTTTCTACTTTTTTTTACATCTAAATAATAGATGCGTTTTCCGGCTTTTACCGATTTTGAAAAAATAATTTCATTGTCTTTCTTCTCGAGTTCGATTTTTCTTTTTTCTGCTTCCATAATTTTTCAATCTTGTTTTTATGTTGTATTCGAACAGTATTCATCTGTGTTTTGCAACTATTTTTTGTTGAGAGCCCAAATTTCCGTATTTTTTTTCATTCTATCAAATGTTTTATGCAAAAAGTAGGAATTTTTTTGAAACATTTCACAAAAAAGAAAATTTTGCTATCAAACAGATATAATTTATTTACCACAACAGTGCACAACAGAACACAAAAGTAATCATTATCTATATTGAAAATTCCTTATGTTGTTTTCGAAGAAGGCATTTTTATCCTTTTGTGATGCTTTTGTGGTCTTTTATGGTTTAAAATCTTATTCTGTTTATTTACCACACCGATAGCTATCGGTGAACATAACAGGCCGTAAAAGATAAATTTTTGAAGATTGATTTTACATTTTTTGATTTGTAATAAGCAAAAAAATTGTACCTTTGCGGCTCAATTTTGAAAAGCGTTCAAATAGAATTATGATTAATAGAGAATTACTACGTACAAAAGTTGTTCAGACTTTGTATTCGTTCCACAAGGGCAATGCTGTAACGCATATAATGGCCGAAAAGGAATTGTTTCACAACATCGAAAGAACTTATGATTTGTATTTTCAGCTGTTGCAATTGTCCATCGAAGTTACTAACTATGCAGCAGCACGCATCGAAAATAAGCGCAATAAACTGCGTCCTACGGCCGAAGATTTGAATCCCAATCCCCGTTTTGTTAATAACCGTTTTGTGAAGCAATTGGCTGAAAATATTCAGTTTAATGCTTATTTATCAAATCAAAAACTATCGTGGGTTAATTATCCCGAAATTATTAAAGGACTCTTTGAGGATATTTCGGAAAGTGATTTTTACATCAATTATATGTCGGATTCGGTTTCGAATTACACCGCTGATAAAGATATTTGGCGTAAAATTTACAAAAAATTAGTACTCGAAAGCGAAGAAATCGACAATGCTATTGAGGAGCAAAGTATTTATTGGGTGGATGATGTGGAAGTAATTTTAAGTTTTGTGATAAAAACTATCAAACGCTTTGAAGACGAAAATGGTCCACGTCAGCCTTTGATGCCTATGTTTAAAGATGACGAAGATGAGGAATTTGCACGCAAGTTGCTTATTGGCACATTAAAAAACGGTCAAGCTTACCGCGACATGATTGATAAAAATACGCGAAATTGGGATTTGGATCGTATCGCTTTTATGGATATTTTGATTATGCAGGTGGCATTGTCCGAAATTATTGATTTTCCAACTATTCCTGTTAACGTATCGCTTAACGAATATATCGAAATAGCCAAAAAATACAGTACCGACAAAAGTGGAACTTTTATAAATGGCGTGTTGGATAAAATTGTAAGCGAGCTAAAATCGGAAAATAAACTGATTAAAGTGAAACGTTTCGACGATAAATAATAAAATAATACCCACTCTACCCACCATGAGGAAGTTGAAGGTGTTGATTAATTACAAAAATTGACTATATTTGCAATCGTAAACAAATAACAAACAAATATGAATTTACTTAGTATTTTATTACAAGCAGCAGCTCCGGCAGGTGGAGCAAGTAGCTACTCGGGCATTTTGATGATGGTGCTTATTTTTGTGGTGTTTTATTTTTTCATGATTCGTCCACAACAAAAACGTCAGAAAGAAATTAAAAAACAACGCGAAGCCATGAAGGCTGGCGATACTGTTGTTACCACAGGTGGAATTTATGGTAAAGTAAAAGACATAAAAGAAACCACTGTAACAATCGAAATTGCTGATAACGTGCGTATTAAAGTTGACAAAAACTCTGTTTTTGCTTCACCAGAACAAATTCAGGAAGTAGCTAAATAAGTGCTTCCATAAGTCGGAAAAATTGCATTATGCACTTTACCAAATTCTATTTTACGAAGCTTAAAACATTCTTGTTCTCAAAGGATGTTTTAAGCTTTTTGTTGTTTTTACTGCTTGCTTTTGTATTTTGGTTTATCAATATATTGGACAAAGAACGTACAACAAAACTCACCATCCCGTTGCGTTATAGTGGTATGCCACAGCAGTTTGATATCACAGAATCGAATGTAGAAGTAATTAATATTGAAGTAAAAGACAAAGGAATTAACCTTTTTGCTTATTCCGACGATAAGCTGAAATCGCTCAGTATCGATTTGACTCGAAAGTTTTACGAACGTGGTAAAATTGTGCTTAGCAACGACGAAATTCGAACCCGCTTGTTGAAGTATTTGCTGCCAACCACTTCGGTGTTAGAAATAAAACCCGATTCGTTGGTGTTAATTTACGAACGTTTGGCTTCTAAAGAATTGCCTGTGATACTTAATGCAAAAATAGAAACAGCCCAACAGTATATTTTAAGCGACGATATAACGATAAAACCTTCTAAAATTACTGCTTATGGCCCTCAACGAATTTTGAATAAATTGGAAGGAATTAAAACGGAATACATTGAAATTTTAGATTTGAACAAAGATAGACAATTAGTGGCTAAATTGATAAAAATCAAAGGTGTACGTTTGTCAGATGATGATGTTAATTTGAATATATTTGCTGAAATGTTTACCGAAAAAGAAATGCTTTTTCCTGTAAAAGTAATCAATTGTCCACCTGAATTATATGTTCGTACTTTTCCGGCACAAGTTAAGGTTAAATTCAATATAGGACTTACGCATTACAAATTGGTAAAACTAAGTGATGTAAAACTGATAATTAATTACAACGATATTATAAAAAGCAACGCGGGTAAGCAAAAAATTCAGTTAGAAAGTAAAGCTGGATATTTGTCGAATGTACGCATCGAAAACGACGAAATAGAATATATTATTGAACGTAAATAATAGATTATGAAAAAAATTCAGATGGTTGACTTAACAAGTCAATACGAAAAAATACGAGAAGAGGTGAATGCTGGTATTCAGCAAGTTATTGATACAACCACGTTTATAAAAGGAGGCAAAGTCAATGAATTTCAGGCCGAACTCGAAGCGTATTTGGGTGTAAAACATGTTATACCCGTTGGAAACGGAACCGATGCGCTGCAAATTGCATTGATGGCGCTTGGGTTAAAGCCTGGCGATGAAGTTATTACACCGACTTTCACCTTTATTGCCACTGCCGAAGTGGTGGCACTGCTCGGATTAACGCCAGTGGTGGTGGATGTGGATTTCGATACTTTTAATATTAATATTGATTCGCTTCGCAAAGCCATTACCCCCAAAACAAAAGCGATTGTTCCTGTTCATTTATTCGGTCAAAATGCCGATATGGAAGAAATTCTGAAAATTGCTGCCGAAAATAATCTTTTTGTGGTGGAAGATGCCTGTCAGTCGATAGGTTCGGTTTATACTTTCGCCGATGGTCGTAAGGTGCATTCGGGCTGTATGGGCGATATTGGTTGTACATCGTTTTTTCCATCTAAAAATCTCGGTTGTTTTGGCGATGGAGGAGCTATTTTTACGAACAACGACGAGTTAGCAGCTCGCATGCGCGCTATTTGTAACCATGGTATGGTGGTGCGTTATTACCACGATGTGGTGGGTGTAAATTCACGTTTAGATAGCATTCAAGCAGCAGTTTTACAGGTTAAATTACGTTTTATCGACGAATATATTACTGCTCGTCAGGCAGCTGGAGCATTTTATAATGCTGTTTTTTCGAAATCGGATAAATTGATTATTCCGGCTCAAAACGAAAAATCGACGCATGTTTTTCATCAATATACGCTTAAATTAGTGGGAGTAGATAGGGCGGCATTAATCAAATACTTAAACGAAAAAGGTATTCCGGCAATGATTTATTATCCGGTGCCATTACATTTGCAAAAAGCATATCAGGATGCTCGCTACAAAGTAGGTGATTTCCCGGTTGCCGAACAACTCAGCGATTGTGTTATGTCGTTGCCAATGCATACCGAATTGAGTGAGGAGCAGTTGAACTATATTACGGAGGCAATAATGTCTTTTCTGTGTTGAACTAATTAACAGATTAACTAATTAACAAGTTAACTAAATATGAAAGAATACTTTGCACACGAAACAGCAGTAATCGACGAGGGCTGCGAAATAGGAAAGGGCACAAAAATATGGCATTTTTCACATGTTATGACAGGATGTGTGATTGGTGAAAGTTGCAATATTGGACAAAATGTTGTAATTTCGCCCGCCGTACGTTTGGGACGAAATGTGAAGATACAGAATAATGTTTCGGTTTATACGGGTGTTGTTTGCGAAGATGATGTTTTTCTGGGTCCTTCGATGGTATTTACCAACGTGATAAACCCACGTAGCCATGTAAATCGACGAAACGAATATGCCGAAACATTGGTACGAAAAGGTGCTAGTATTGGAGCGAATGCTACTGTAATTTGTGGCAACGAAATTGGCGAATATGCGTTGATAGGAGCGGGGGCTGTTATTACAAAGCCTGTTAAAGCTTTTGCATTGGTTGTGGGAAATCCAGCTAAACAAATTGGCTGGGTAAGCGAATACGGTCATCGCCTGCATTTCGACGAAAATGGCATAGCTTTTTGTCCTGAAACAAATCAGGAATATAAGCTTACTGATAATAATGTTATTAGAACAAAATAATTTGAAAAATTAAAATATTATGATAAAATTTGCTGTAATAGGGCAGGGGCACATTGGAAAGCGTCATGCTGAAATGATTCGCCGCAATCCAGATTCAAAATTGGTTGCTGTGTGCGATGTGTTATCAAAAGAGGATGTAAAACATGATGTATCCGAGGAGTCGTATTTTACTTCGTACGAAGAATTATTGGCTGCTAATATGGATATTGATGTTATTAATATTTGTACGCCTAATGGTTTTCATGCTGAATATGCCTTGAAAGCGTTGGATGCCAAAAAACATGTGGTTATCGAAAAACCCATTGCATTAACTAAAATTGATGCTGAAAAAATACTTTTTAAATCGTTAGAAGTGTCGCATCATGTGTTTTGTGTGATGCAAAATCGTTACTCACCACCTTCAGTTTGGCTCAAGGAATTGGTTGATAATAATACTTTGGGCGATATCTTTATGGTGAAATTGGATTGCTATTGGAACCGCGATAGCCGATACTACAAAAAAGGCAACTGGCACGGCGATGCTACACTTGATGGAGGAACACTTTTCACACAGTTTTCGCATTTTATCGATATTATGTATTGGCTTTTTGGCGATATTCAAAATATTCGAGGCAATTTTGCAGACTTTAATCACAAGGACTTAACCGATTTTGAAGATAGTGGCGTGGTTGCTTTCGATTTTATTAATGGTGGTATGGGTAGTTTAAATTATTCAACTTCGATATGGGATACCAACCTCGAAAGCAGTATTACCATTATTGGTTCGAAAGGAACTGTTAAAGTGGCTGGACAATATATGAATGAGGTAACATACTGCCATGTAAAGGATTATGTTATGCCCGAATTAGCACCTTCCAATCCGCCAAACGATTATGGATTGTACAAAGGTTCGGCTCAAAATCATCATTATGTGATTGAAAACGTGATTGAAAAATTGAAGTACAAAGGCACCATTACTACTAACGTGCTCGAAGGTTTAAAAGTGGTTGATATTATCGAACGCATTTATGCAGTACGCGATGCGCAGTGGAAGAAATAATGAACCCCTAACTCCTGAAGGGGAATGTAAATTAGTATTAACTTAACAAACTCTTATTCCCCTTTAGGGGTTAGGGGTAAATAACTCAATGATTCAACGTATTCAAACCCTTTATTTATTTACAGTAGTAATTCTTTCGGTAATTACACTGTTTTCGGTACAGGCAGGTTTTGTAGGAAATACTGATGCTGCGCACTATATTTTAAACTACAAAGGCATTTTTCAGGTACAAACTGCTGGAATAGATTTCGTTAAAAATGTATGGTCGCTAACTGCTTTGTGCGTACTGATTCCTATTATTGCTATTGCTACAATTTTTGTATTCAAAAAAAGATTGCTACAAATTCGTTTATCCATAATAAATACTGTACTTTTGGCAGGTTATTATGTTTTGCTGTTTATTTATTTGTGGCAAACAGGAACAGCTTTAAATGCCGAGTGGTATCTCGAAATGGTTACAGCTTTTCCGTTAATAAATATCATTTTTACTTTTTTGGCTATTCGTGCAATTGGTAAAGATGAGGCTTTAATAAAGTCGCTAAATAGGCTGAGGTAATATTTTATAAAATACTTTACACTGACGCCCGAACTATCGGGCGTTTTTTTTCTAACTCATAACTCATAACTCATATTTATGAAACATTTTCCACCTTCCGAACTTATTGTAAACTCCGATGGGAGTATTTTTCATTTGCATCTGAAACCCGAACAATTAGCCGATAATGTAATTTTGGTCGGCGATCCTGGACGTGTAGCACTGGTTGCTGCGTATTTCGATTCTCAGGAATGTTCTGTTTCGAGTAGGGAGTTCAATACCATTACCGGCAGCTACAAAGGGAAACGCATTTCGGTTATTTCGACTGGTATAGGTACCGACAATATTGATATTGTAATGAACGAACTCGATGCATTATCTAATATCGATTTGGTAAATCGGGTTGAGAAATCGGAGTTTCGACAGTTGAATATTGTACGCATTGGCACTTCAGGAGGCATGCAGCCTGATATTCCGTTGGGAAGCTTTCTGATTTCCGAAAAATCCATTGGTTTCGATGGTATGCTAAATTTTTATGCTGGACGCGATTCGGTAAGTGATTTGGAATTTGAAGAAGCAATGAAAAAGCATCTCGATTGGAACAAACAATTAGCGGCTCCTTATGTGGTAGATGCCGATGTTGAGTTAGTAAATAAAATTGGCAAAGACGATATGTTGCGAGGTGTAACTATTTCTGCTAATGGATTTTATGGTCCGCAAGGTCGTGTATTGCGTTTGGATTTGGCCGATATGCAATTGAATGACAAAATTGAAAGTTTCCGATTTGGTAATTACAAAATCACCAATTACGAAATGGAAGGTTCGGCCATTGCCGGTTTATCTAAGCTCATGGGGCACAAAGCCATGACAGTTTGCTGTATAATTGCAAACCGTAGGGTAGAAGCTGCTAACACCGATTACAAACCCTATATCGAAAAGTTGGTAACAACAGTGTTGGATAGGATATAGATATCTACCCCTACTGCCCCTAAAGGGGAATGAGAAAACCCCTAACCCCTAAAGGGGAATAAGAAAAAGAGCCCCTAATCCCTCCCGCTTAAATCGGGATAAATTGCGGGGAATGATATTAGTATTGATTATTTTAAAATATTGTTGCAATGATGAAAGAAAAGAACATAAAAGACGAAACTAACTTCAACTCCCCTTTAGGGGCTGGGGGTTTATCGATTGGGGGTTTTACCATTGCTGCTATATCAACTGCACCCGGAATAGGTGGAATTGCCGTAATCAGGGTTTCTGGTTTAGAAGCAATTTCTATTTCTGCGAAAATATTTAGGCCTAAGAAATCAACTACATCCCTTAAATTACAAAAAGCAAATACCATTAGTTTTGGAAATATAATTGATGGTAACAATGAATTGGTAGATGAAGTTTTGGTGGCAGTTTTTCGAGCACCGCACTCGTTTACGGGCGAAGATGTGGTTGAAATTTCTTGTCATGGTTCAGTTTTTATACAACAACACATTTTACAATTATTAATTGAAAATGGCTGTATGCTGGCTCGTGCGGGTGAATTTACACAACGCGCTTTTCTGAACGCTAAAATGGATTTGTCGCAAGCCGAAGCCGTCGCCGACCTTATTGCATCTACATCGGCAGCTTCGCATCGCATGGCTATGACGCAAATGCGGGGTGGCTTTTCGGATGAATTAGTAAAACTGCGAACGCAATTGCTAAATTTTGTGTCGCTTGTGGAGTTGGAACTCGATTTTTCGGAAGAAGATGTGGAATTTGCCAATCGCTCGCAACTCAAACAATTAGCAGCGGATGTGGAGCAATTAATTGTGCGCCTTTCCGATTCGTTTAGGGTGGGCAATGCGCTGAAGAACGGTATTCCTGTAGCTTTGGTAGGTGAAACAAATGTAGGTAAATCGACTTTGCTAAATGTATTGCTCAACGAAGAAAAAGCCATTGTTTCGGATATTCATGGCACTACGCGCGATGTAATTGAAGATTCGATTGTTTTACAGGGTGTTACGTTTCGTTTTATTGATACAGCTGGCATACGTGATACGCGAGATAAGATTGAAAGTCTGGGTATTGAGCGAACGTATCAAAAAATTGAACAAGCTGCCATAGTATTGTGGATTTTGGACTGTACGCAACTAAGCGAACATATCGAATGGCTTACCGAACGTATACAGAAACGTTCGGTAGGTAAAAAAGTGATTTTAGTTTTTAATAAAATTGATAAAATCGCCGAAGACGAAAAGGATGTGCTTAGTCACCTTTTTGACCAGATTGAAGGTGAACGGATTTATATATCGGCAAAAAACCGCCAAAATACAGACGCTTTAGAAGCTGCTCTTATCAGTGCAGCTCAATTGCCCAAAATTCAACCAGGCGATGTAATTGTGAATAACATTCGCCACTACGAAGCCCTGCAACAGGCACTTGTTGCTATTCGTCGCGTTTCCGAAGGGCTCGAAAGTGGTATTTCGGGCGATTTCCTTTCGCAGGATATACGTGAGTGCTTGCATTCAATAGGTGAGATAACAGGTCATATATCTAACAATGAGATACTTGGAAATATATTTGGGAAGTTTTGTATCGGAAAATAATTTCAAATATCTTTTACTAATAAGCCCGTATTTTTATTTTCCAAAATATTGTTGGTGAGGTTAATTCTATTCCATAGTTCATCTAATAATGGATTTTTATTTTCCAAAAATTTATTTGTTCCAAATGATTCTACTTTTTCAAATAAAACAGCAATAGTTAATTGTTGAATGTCGATAGCCGGTTGGTAGGATTTATTGCGGTCGGTTTCGTTAAAAACCTCAATAAGCACTCCTGCATCTGTCAGGTTGCCAAGGATTTGATTTACCAAGCGGATGGGAATGCGGTTATCTGCCGCAATCTGATTCGAGGAGAATGGTGGCTGTTGCTTTTCGTACTGCTTTACTACCAGCCACACAATAAAAAGTGTCAGGAAATTTTTGTAACGAATACTTATATTTTTTGAATCGGCTTCGTATTCAAAGTTTTGAATATTTTGTGAAGCATAAGATATTTCGGCTCCTAAGAGTACTATCAAACACGAAATCTGCAACCACAACAGCAAAAGCGGAATAGCGGCAAAACTACCATACACCACATCGTAGCGCGAAAGTAATACCTGACCGTTGATATACAAGACCTGAAATAACTGAAATGCCGAACCAGCCAACACACCGGCAATGGCAGCATCTTTCAGATTTACTTTGGTGTTGGGTATTACCAAATAGATAATTGTAAAAATAATCCAGTTGATAATATAAGGGCCAAATTTTACAATAAAAAGTAAAAACGGACTTAGAATATCGTAAAAAAGCGATTTTTCGACCATCGTATTGAAATAAATGGTGAATCCCGATGATAATACGATAAATATTGGTACAATAAAAAGAGCCGAAAAATACATGGTAAATTGATTGATAATGGAACGCGGCTTTTTAACTTGCCAAATACTATTAAAAGCCAATTCCACCTGAATAAAAAAATTCATGACCGAAACCAGTAACACAACCAGACCCACGCCGATAAATAGTCCACCCTGCGTGGTTTCGAGGTAGCGCTGCACAAATCCCATTACCGTAGGAATCATATTTGCCTGAGCAACAAACGATTCCTGTAGCGATTTTTCAATCATGCTTTCCACACCAAAGCCACGCCCGATAGCAACTATCAGTGCAAACATGGGTATAATAGCAAACAAAATTGAGTAGGTGAGCGCTGATGCTTTTACGCTAAGCCTTTCTTGAATAAAGGCACGTGTTGAAAGAACTACAATTTTTACAAAACGATACAAGAGCTTTCGTGTTTTCGAAAGTTCATGTTCGGTTATTCGCCAAATATCGTGCGTAATAAAATTGATTAGTTTCATAAATCCACCCCCATCCCCTCCCGATTGTATCGGGATAAATTGCGGGGAGTTGAAGTTAGTATTGTTATATTTATTTTTATCACATTACCTCATAATTCCCCTTTTAGGGGTTAGGGGTCAAAAAAAAAACAGCAAGCCTGTAAGCCGGGTTTTGTATTTCGGCTTGCGCCAAAATGTTTGTCATTTATCTTGGGTGCAAGTCGCCTTGCACCTCTAGCAATCTACCCCCCGGCATCGGACGAGCCATCCTACATGCGCCGGTATACATGATCTTGCAACCCATAAGGCGTACGGCTACTGCTGTTG
>JAIFKX010000164.1 GCA_020049335.1 Paludibacter sp.
CAATTTCTTTGGCAACAGTTACACCATCTTTGGTGATGTGTGGCGCTCCAAATTTCTTTTCGATAATTACGTTACGACCTTTTGGTCCGAGAGTAACTTTTACGGCATTTGCCAAACTATCAACACCTTTTTTGAGTTGATCACGCGCATCAATATTGAATAAAATTTCTTTGCTCATAATATACTTCTTTTTAATAACCCCTAATCCGTCAGCTGACGGAGAACAGAGTTACTATTGATTATAATAAATTTATTTGAAAATTTTAATTAAAAAAACTAACTAATTAATTCCCCTTTAGGGGCTAGGGGTTTTAAACAATCGCCAAAATATCCGACTGACGCATAATAAGGTATTTTTCGCCTTCCCATTCGAGTTCAGTACCAGCATATTTTCCATACACATCTTTTGTTCCGTTACCAACTGCCAATACTTCACCTTTTAGGGGTTTCTCTTTTGCTGAATCGGGAATGATAATTCCACTTACTGTTTTTTGTTCTACCGCTGCCGGTTTTACCAACACGCGGTCGGCTAATGGTTTGATGTTCATAATTTTCGTTTGTATTTTAATTTGTTTATTGAATTTTTAAAGCCTGAATTTGTGAATTACTCAGACGGCTAGATTTCTATCAGAATTTATGCCAAAGCAATTTTTCGTCCGAAATGACAAAAAACAAAGACAGTGTTCTGACAAGTTGTCATTTATTTTTTTGAAATTTTACAAAGGTATAGTAATTTGTATAAGTCGAAAAGAAGAAGCGAGGGACTTTTACTATTTAATAGATAATGGAAGGTTCCTTTTGATATAGTAAATAAAAATGCAAATAAACTCCCTAATCGTAGCTTTTCGATTTGAATGTAAATTTTTAGAAGTTTTGATTCCTGAGTCAAAAAAGGAAAATCACCAGATTTGTAAATTAAAAATAAATTTCGTGTACCCTCTTCCGTTTTTTTGATAAAAGAGAAATTATCATCAAGCCCTTTGTGAATCAATGGATTATCTATCTGAATAAATTCATAACCAAGTTGTTGAATTTGGTGTCCAAATAACATATCTTCGTGCCCATACCCCCTAATAGATTCACAAAAACGAACACGGTTAAATATTGATTTTGAAATAAGAAAATTGAAAGTTGAAAAATTATTTTTTGTTCTTTCAAAGGCATTTCTTGCTTCACGCTTCCTGCCATATTTTAATCTTAAACTAAAGTTCGGATTGTGATCGTTGGGGTTATATGCCGTTCCACCAATCACTATACATTCCTCATTACAAAAAGCAATGTACTTTTCTACAAAATGTACTGAACAAACTTCGGCATCGCAATCCATAAACAACAAATGCTCAAATTTTGCCTTATCAGACAATTTATTCCGAATAGCTGAGCGACCAATATTCTTATCTAAAACAATGTATTTGCAATATTCTAATTTCTCAATTTCTTTATTTTCATCCAAAAAAATAGAAGAACCATCTTCCATTACAATAATTTCGAAATCGATATATTGCTCCAAAGCCTGCTGATGCAAATCTTTTACAAGCTTTACGATATTATAATTATATGTCGGAATAAGAATTGAAAGCATTTTTATGGAATTATGAAAGGCAAGTGTGTTTAATTATTCTTTTTTATTCCAAATCATATAAGGTAAAAATTCTACAAACAATTCTTTATTTTGCTTTAAAATATGATATTTAAAGGCAAGAAATTCTTGTTTTATATCTAATTCTTCAATTACAACCTCTTTATTCTGATTGTTTTTTGCAGACAAATATCTATTAACAACTGACTGAAAATTGATAATTCGACTAAGAAAATATTCATAAAATCTCTCCTCTCTTATTATTCTTATTTTTCCAGTTCCATTAAAAAATCCGATGCAATAAATTAATAGTTTCCTCAACTTGTTGATTTTCTAATTCATTCGAACAGAAGCAAATATTTTTATTTTCAGCCAAATGAACACACTGAATAATTTCTTCAATATTTTGAGTTGTGGGATTTACGATATTATCGAAAAGTTGTAGTTTTTTACGATTACAGTAACTGCACGACAAAAACAAATTATCCCATGAGGTATTTAATTCTCTCTTATTTGCAGAAGATTTCAGATGTTCAATTTCATAATCAGTAATGCAAATTCTTTCGCACAAATAACACTTCCCTTTGTGGTCTTCGATTAATTGACTTACAACATCTTGTTGATTATATGTGGAATTGCCTACAACTAATAACGATGGAGGTGTTTCAACACTTTTTGTGAGGCGAATCATAAACTAACTATATTTTTTGCAGTTAACTTTATATTCAAGTACTCGGCTTTAATTTGAGGAGAGACAATATCTGAAACATTATTAAATTCCTTGTTAAGTTCAATTAACTCAGCTTTTTCTCCAACTGTCAATGTGTTTTTAAATGCTAACTCCTTAAACTTCCTAAATCTGATTTGCATATAACTTGATTCAGATTTCACACCAAAATAACCTTCTGCTAAAGCTTCGAAGGAATACTCCGTTAAATCTTCGAGTTTCTCTCGCTTTTCCAAGTCAAAAGCAATAGCATTAGGTAATGAGTTTAAAATGAATGGAGAATGAGTAGTAACTATAAATTGAATATTGGGAAAAATTCGAGTTAGCATGGGTAATATCAAGCGTTGCAATTCCAAATGCAAATGAGTTTCAATTTCATCGATAATCACAATTCCATGTTTAAGATATTCTCTTTTTGGAGAAGACTTTTCCTGCATTTTTAAAATCAAATCGGCTACAATATCGATAATTGCTGAATAACCATCCGACAATTGCGTAAATTTGAATTTGTTGTCTCCAACGATAATATAAAAACTATAATCCTTGAAATCAAAACTCAATATAATATTCTCGTTTTGAAATATCTCTTTTAAAAGTTTTTCAAAATTTTCGAACCATGTACTTATTAAATCAGCATCTGTATACATCTTCTCATTTCTGGCTAATGCTTCCTGCACTTTTAAATCAACCAAAAAGTTTAGAAATTGAGATACCTTATTGTCTTTTTTAATATCATGACTCTTTGCGAAAGTAGGTTTTGTTGGAGTTTCGGGCTCAATTATTTCAGTTTTTCTTGCAGCTTCATAAAAAGCAAATATAAAATTACTTTCATTATATGATTTTATAATTTTACTTATATCATTAAAGCTTAACTCAACTTTTCCAAAAAATGAATTAATCTGACTTTCTAAGTGTTGAACATTCTGTTCCCATGCTGAAATATTTGCTTTGTTTTCGTTTTGAGATATCTTGAGTTGTTTTAAACCTATTGAAAGATCTTCTGTAAGTCTAAGAAAATTCAAACTTTTGTCCGATTTAATTTTATCCAAAAATTCCACAATAGCATTAACCAACACGGTTTTTCCACTACCATTTTTCCCTGTAATAATCAAGTGTTTTAAATTTTCATTATCCAAAGGAATATCAAAATTTTCCAGATGAAAAATTTTATTGACATGGATGTTCGTTAAGTAATAGCTCATAACAAAATGTATTATTTTATTGAAATGCAAATATAGTAAAGAAAATCTGAAATAATTAATCGAAATTTAAATTTAAACCAAAACAGCCAATCACATTACTGTAATCGGCTATTTTTTTCCTCCTCTCCTCAAGGACATAGCCGTCAAGCTAAGGAAAATATTAAAAAAAAAGAAATTATATTATATACTAGTTTGTTGACCCCCAACCCCCAAAGGGGGCTAAGACATATTCTCCAAAAAGAATAAAATTAGCTTGACGGCTATGCTCCTCAAGGAGAGGGGTTAGGGGTGAGGTTAATATTCATCCCAACTCTTAATCTTAATGTCTTCCATGCTTTTGCTGCAAAATGCAGTGATAAAGGCCGAAGCCAATCGGGCATTTGTTAGCAATGGGATATTAAAGTCGATAGCTCCACGGCGAATAGCGTAGTCGTTTTTTAACTCGCGCTCAGTCGTGTTTTTGGGGATATTTACCACCAAATCGAATTGCTTGTTGGATAACATATCTTTCACATTGAATTCGCCTTCTTCGTCAGGCCATTGAACCGCAGTTGCCGTTACTCCATTTTCGGCAAGAAAGCGTTGTGTACCTCGTGTAGCGTACAATTCGTAACCTTTCTTCTGCAACAAAGCACATGCGTCAGATAGTTCAACTTTCGATTTTGGTTCGCCCGAAGAAATCAAAATGCGTTTCTTTGGAATGCGGAAACCTACCGAAAGCAGCGATTTCAGAATTGCTTCCGAAAAATCGTCGCCAATGCAACCCACTTCGCCCGTCGAAGCCATATCCACACCCAAAACAGGGTCGGCCAGTTGTAAGCGGTGGAACGAGAATTGCGATGCTTTGATACCCACATAGTCGAGGTCGAAAGCTGATTTCTCAGGTTTTTCAACCGGTAAGCCCAACATTACTTTGGTGGCTAATTCGATAAAGTTCAGTTTCAACACTTTCGATACAAATGGGAACGAGCGCGACGATCGCAGGTTACATTCAATTACTTTGATATAGTTGTCCTTAGCCAGGAATTGAATGTTAAATGGTCCTGAGATATTCAAGGATTTAGCAATTTCGCTAGCTATTTTCTTAATACGACGAATGGTTTCCACATAAATTTTTTGTGGAGGGAATTGCGTTGTGGCGTCACCAGAGTGAACTCCGGCAAATTCTACGTGTTCCGAAATGGCGTAAACCAACACTTCACCATTTTTGGCTACAGCATCAATTTCAATTTCTTTACAGCGTTCCAAAAATTCTGAAATAACTACCGGATGTTTTTTCGAAACTTCGGTAGCGAGTTTCAAGAAGTTTTCCAATTGAGTAGCATCATGACACACATTCATAGCCGCACCCGAAAGTACATACGATGGACGAACCAACACAGGGAAACCCACTTCTTTTACAAATTCATGCACATCATCGAATGTAGTTAATTCCTTCCAACGTGGCTGGTCAATTTTCAATGCGTCGAGCATCGACGAGAATTTATGACGGTCTTCAGCACGGTCAATATCAACAGCTTGCGTTCCAAGTATTGTTACATTTTCGCTTGCTAATTTTAGGGCTAAGTTATTTGGAATTTGTCCTCCGGTTGAAACAATTGTTCCCATTGGATTTTCCATTTCCATAATATCCATCACACGCTCAAAACTCAACTCGTCGAAGTACAGACGGTCGCACATATCGTAGTCGGTCGAGACTGTTTCGGGGTTGTAGTTAATCATTACCGAGCGGAAACCTTCTTTGCGAATAGTCATCAGCGCATTTACGCCACACCAGTCGAACTCTACCGAGGAGCCAATACGGTAAGCACCCGAACCAAGAACCACAACAGAACGGTGGTCGCCAAGGTATTTTACATCGCTTGCTGTTCCGCCATAAGTCAGATACAAATAATTGGTTTGTGCCGGATATTCAGCCGCCAG
>JAIFKX010000120.1 GCA_020049335.1 Paludibacter sp.
AAAATGCTGTATGTAATCAGTTCTTCTATTAATTCTTCTACCATCAGAATATCCATTTATATCCAAAAAATAAAACCACACCCACATGTATTACCATTATAACTATCATTATTACTGAAAATGGTAAATGTATGATATGCCATGCTTTAAAAAGTTGTTGTGTTTTTTCTAATCGTTCAATTCTGCTTGATAATACCCTCTGTTTGCGAATTATTTTTTTTAGAATTGTGATTTCATTATTCGAAACTGATTTTGATAAATGTTTTAATCTCATTTCTGAAATTTTGCTTGTATTTATCTGCGAAACATCAATTCCGTATTTTTCAGTTATTATATTGCTATTTTGGCTTTTAAGTAGAAGCAATTCTTGCAATGACATTTCGCGACCTTCAATTGTACGTGGAATTTGAAGATAAATAAACCGACCAAGCACACCGCTTATCCAAACCAATATCAAGACCCAAAATCCCACAGAAATAATTCCGCCAAATTTAAATGTAGTGTGAAAAACGACTAGTGCAGTACCTATAGTGCATAAGAAAATATGAAATTCGAGCCAATATTTAAGACGACCAAGTTCGGTAACTTTTTTCCAACGCTTACGAACAATGTAAATTATCATTCCTAAAAGTATCAATAAAGTACCAAAAATGCCCAGTCCATGTCCCAAATAACCACTTGGTTTTAGTAGTTCGTATTGTTCATGAAATGGGCGTTCTGAAATCGAAGTTATATAAAAGCTTTGACCGTAAAAAATCAAGAATAGAATACTAAATAGTATAATTGATAAGTAAGCCGTTATAAGTATAGTATGAGTGATTTTAGACATTAAGTTGGTAAATGGTTGAATTATAGTTTAATAAATAAAATAAGTTGAAATAATTATATTTTATTATAAACCAAAATTACAACTATTTATTGCATACTACATGATTTTTGATAAGAATTCTGCTAATTTATAATGAATCTAAATAGTAAGTTAAACCAAAAATGAATAAAATTAAGATTGTAATTTTTTTTTAACTAAAACTTACATATGCTATCAATATAGTCTTTCGAACCATCGCGAAGCCATCCATCAAGTTGCGCCACTTCTTTCAATTGTTGTCCTCTGTTGCGCTCAACATGTATGTAACTACATGCAAGTTCGGGTAGCGAGGTCATATCGCCCCACAATTTTTCAAATTGCGTTACCGGAAAAATATCTTCCTGACCTTTGCCCCAACGTTTTTTTACATCCTTAATAATTACATAACTTGGCATTCGTGCCGCCATTTTGTATACTTGTTGTTCAACAAGCGTTTTATTCAATAAATCAGTACGATTTAATCCAAAGACTTTTAATAAATAATCAATATTTATCCAAAAAGTATTGGAATTATAATAACTTAATTTAAACTCCTGCTTCTCATCGGGCAAGGCCAGCCCTTCAACCAATCTCAAATGACCATTAATTTTGGCCAATCCACCACCACGGTCGTCTAGTTTTCGGCTGATTACTTCGATTGACATTCCTGCACCTTGACTTATATGATAACCTAATATCGCAGGGTCGGCATTGGCGCCGAGCGTGTCAATATTATGTATCATAATATGTTTTAAATTTGGATTTTCGTGTATTAACTGCTGCAAAGTTCCATTCAAAAATAAATTTGGAATTTCGTACCAATGCCCAACAGGGTGAATACATTGTGCCGAAAGATTGTCGCGGTAATCTTCTCCTTCGCCATTGGTGCGAGCCCAGTTAATGAGTGCCGAACGTACACTTTGCTGCACTTTTTGTGCTTGTTCGTCGAGCATTTTTTGCGATACTTCTTCCCACATAAAACGTAAATCGCGTTCCATAGGTATTAGGCGAAGTCCAATAACTTTTCCTTCGGAAACAACTGCATTACTGTTTTTATTATTATTGACAATAAAACCCGATACTGCTTTGTGTGTTAAATAACTCGACGTAAAAACATGTTGCAGTTCTGTATTGAACTTCACATTTGTAGCGGCTGTTTTTGCTAAATGAAGTTCAATAAAATTACGATGTTTGCCGTCAAATTTTGCAAATGGATGTAGCGATTTAACAACTCCTGCGCCTTTTGTCCAGCGACTTCCTGCTCCACCTGCCAATGTTACTATGGCAAGTTCTTTGTTTTTAAGTGCCTGTAAACCAATTTCGTGATATTCTTCGGTAGTTATAGCAGCTTGTTCAGCCAACTCCTCCGATAATACATCATCGATACTGGTATTTGCCGGTAAACGATTTTTTGATAAGCCAATTTTGCCCGTTTTAAGTTCGTTTTTAATCTGTTGATGTTGTGCCGCATGAAAACCAAGCTCCAACAATAAATTATTCAAAACCTCTTGATGATTGTTTTCGCCCTGAACCTGAGGTATCATCCGATCGAACAAGTTATTTACAAAACCATTGTAATGGCTGGTGTTTTTGTAAGTTGAACTCAAAACAGCCAATTCATTACGCTGACATTCAGTAAGTTCGTTCAATTCTTTTTTTATTGTTTTGGGCAAAGTAAGTGTATAATAATCTTCGTGCATCAATGCAGCAATACCATTTAATAGTTCTGCTTTTGTGCCATATTCATTAATTTTAAAGTCGTAAACTACGGGCTCCATTGCAAAGGGTATTCCGTGTTCAAATTGCTTTTTTGCGGCCAACATTATTTCAAGAATCCGTAATTGAGCTTGTTTTTTATAAGCAGGTGCAAAAATAAAACCCATACCTCCGCCCGACATGCCACCCATCATCCAGAAACCCCAAAAATTTTCACCAAATTCCTTTCGTACTGTTTCGATAATGGTTTCGGTATAAACATTGGTCGCCCACGGAATTATTTCTTGTATGGGACCATCAAAATTTTTGTGTGTAAATTCTGCAATGCCTTTTATATCACCAGATTTTAGTTTGTCTACCACTTCGTCGAAATAGTGAATTGCCGATTGGCGCGCTGTCCATTCTTTTTGCGAACGCAACAGATATTTTTCAGTTACCATTTCGAGTACCGGCCCAACATCCTGAGCCATACCACCATGCACTATTACCAAACTGTCTTGCAACTTCTCGCGTATATCGCCACCAAGCGTATCTGTATTTGATAATACAGTATGCTGAGGCAACAATCTACCCCTGCTAACTCCATGTTCGGGGTCGTTGGACGTGGATTCTACTCCCTGAATTATTTTCATGCCAGGCCACACACCACCCGAATCCTGCCATCCACCACCTGAGCCTCCTAACCATTCGCCCAAAATTGCTTTGGCAGCCACAAGTCTACGCTCTTCCTCTTGTAATATGCCCGTTATTTGTTCGGTTTGCCCTGTTGCACGCATACAAACCGATATTAATGAGGCCAATAAATTGGTAGATACTGCCAAGCGCGACCCTTTGGGAATATTATTTACTTTGCTGGCAATTTCTATTCCTTTGCCTTTGCCCACCATGCGTTCGAGAAGATAACTTAGCGGCAATCCGGCACCTTCCATGCCCGGAGGAACGATGCCCGATGCAATTACGGCAGCTTTAAGTAAGCCCAAATAATCTTTCGCAAAATCAAAAACTTCGCTCAAATCTGTTATATCCGAAGAGGCGGCAAGATCGATGCTGCTAAGTCGGATGACAGGTTCATCAATTACACGAAACCATGTTTCGATTGGTGGGCGAGGAGTGGAGCCCATATCATCTTTTATACAGAGGTCAATAGAGATGTTTAACACATTGGCGCCCTCAGGATAATCCATGCCCAAAAAGAAAATATCGCTCCAACAGCTATGCGAAATGTCCATTCGTACCGGAGTTGTTTCGTGTAAACAAGGGTAAAGACCGCTGTTTTCATCTTTTTCTTTCAATACTTTTAATATACGCAAAGGTTGATCAGAAGGGTGGCTAATACGAAACATCCAGCGATTACCAGCCGTAGAGTGAACACTTAATTTTACCTGATCGGCCAGAGTTTGAAACGCCAACTGATGATAAGCTTCTGCCAATCCACTCGAAATTCCTTCGTTGGCACCATGCTCTTTTTGTATGCTTAAAAATATTTGTATTGCCTCTTCGAACCTGCGTTTAAGTAAATGTTCGTGAGCAATATAGGGTAATAAGCCGCGCGTACTAACTTTTTGTTGATAAGGTATATAAAACCGATGTATGGCGTATAAAAAAAATAATGCTCTTACACGATTGTACAAGTTTGTTTCTTCTTTTCGGTATTGTTCAATGGCAATAGTTTCAATTACTAAATCGTTAAGCGTCATGTTTTTACAAACTTCGTCTAACGAACGATTTTTAATTTCTGGATCTGTAGCTTTAATTATGCTTATTAATGTGCTCATATTTTCTGTGTAAAAAAGTCAAAAAAGTTTTAAGCTTTACGACCTAAGATAAATTTCGTATGGTTAAAAATTCTACTAATTCGGAAAGTATCTGATCTCTATCGTCGCCTGTAAGTGCGAGTGCCAGTTGAGCTTTAAGTAAGCCGTAGCGAGAGCCTATATCAAAACGCAAATCGTTTTTTTCCAAAGCCAAATACTGTTCTTTGGTAGTTAATTCATTCAAAGCTTCGCTCAGTCCAAATTTTTGACCTTCGGTTTGTTCTGCCTTCGTGGCGAGGAGTGTAAAAATGGTGGGTGATAAAACGTGCATACCCAAAAAGCACAAATAATGACCGGCACGCAAGCCCGGAATTATCAGTTTCTGCTCAGCAAGAGTGGGCGTTGGTTTCTCAATCACTTTTTCAATTTGGTAAAGGTCGGTTGATGCCGGTATGCGTCTACCTCCAATTGTACCATAGTTTGGAATCAGATTTTCGCGCGTGGAAGTTACGGCCGATACCGGACATTGATGTTTTTGGGCAATTTCGACCAAGTGTTTCGCACAAGGTTGCGCAGACCGATTAACATAAAGGTGATCGCCAACCAAATGCAAAAAATAATCGTTGCCAACAAAAGCTGCTCCACACAATACGGCATAACCATAGCCTCGCGCTTTATCCTGCGCTATAAAGTGAATTTGAGTATCAAAATTTACTATGCTTTTATAGAGTTCAATATCGTCGGGCAAAACTACAATGCCAATTTCTTCGATGCCGGCATTTCGAACTTCGCTTATCAGTATTTCGAGTACTGTTTTACGTTGACCATCTCTGTCGACCAATGTTTGTAGAGCTAAATTTCGCTGGTCGGGACCTGCTGCCGTGATTAATGCTTTTGTAATTTTCATAAAAGATATTTTTAAGTTTTTTCTTTATTAACAAATATTACTAATGCCAAGTTAATTGGATTATGACGTATTGAATTAATTATAATTCATTGATTCATTTGATTTTCAAATTTTCAAATTGGCTCATTTTCAAATTAACATTACACTAACTTTACCTATTTTTCGCTACAAATATACAATATTCTGTACCAAAATACAAGAGGGCAATCAGATTATGTGTTGCTACGATAATTAAAGCTCAGAAATATGTAACACAAAAGGCACATTATTATATTGATATTGTTACTTTAGAAGATAATTTTGTATCATGAATAAACAGATTTGAAGAACTAACAATAAGTATTGCACATCAATCACAATTAAACCAAGAGGTTTGTAGGAAAATTGACGTTAATCGGCAACGATTGGCAAGTTAACGCTCCGAAACTACGAACGCCGCTATGTTAATAACTGGCGATGCCTTAATCACCGTTAGGTAAACTATTGTATTTTGGCTTGGAATATTGTATATTTGTGGCGAGAAAATAACCAAGCAAAAAAAATAGAAATGAATAATAATGATTTGAATTGACTCAAACAAATGTAGAAATCTTTACACATTAAATTTTTATAAAAAAAAATGATATTACACTTACAAAACATTCAATTTCCGTCGAACCTTGAGGCATTACAATCGTTACCCGAAGGATTATTGCTTATAAATACCATCAATGCTCATAGTTACAATATTGCCCGTCAAGATGCTTCGTTTGCTGAGGCTTTGCTTAAAAGTGATGTATTACTACCCGATGGAGCAAGTATTGCGATGGCTGTGAGATGGTTGAGAGGTGAGAAAATCGAACGTATTGCAGGTTGGGACTTGTTTGTGTGGGAGATGTGTAAACTAGAAGAAAAATCCAAGAACCAAGAACCAGGACAAGATAAACCAAAGAGGGCGGCTGTATTGTTTTTGGGAAGTACCGAAGCAGTATTGGCAAAGATAAAAGCTCGTGCATCAATCGAATATCCAAATATAGATGTGTATACTTACTCGCCACCCTACAAACCGGAGTTTACCGACGAAGACAATTTGGCCATGTACAAAGCCATTGAGGCCGTGCAACCAGATGTGCTCTTTGTGGGTATGACAGCTCCTAAGCAGGAAAAATGGGCGTATAAAATGGTAAATAGTAAATGGTTAATGGTAAATGATTGCCATGTTTGTTGTATTGGTGCTGTGTTCGATTTTTATGCCGGAACAGTAAAACGCGCTCCAATGTGGTGGCAGAAGAATAGTTTAGAATGGCTTTACAGGCTTATAAAAGAACCACGCCGGATGTGGCGGCGGTATTTGGTGGGTAATGTGCGATTCGTTAGGTATATGGTGGGAGAGAGGTTTAGTTCATAGTTCATAGTTCATAGTTTATAGTTTATAGTGAAGAATTGAGAGCCAAGTATTGAGAATAGAGTACTAACACTAAATTGCAGAAATTCTTTAGAAAATCTTTTTGTAAATATGGCAATAGGGACTTCCGTTCTTTTTGTCGTAATACTCTTGATGGTAGGCCTCGGCCGCCCAAAACTCAGGTGCAGGTTTTAGTAAAGTGGCTGGTTTATAGCCTTTATCCTTTAAAATCTGAATGTATTTTTCGACCATAAGTTTTTGTTCGTCATTTACATAAAACACAACTGATTGATATTGTGAACCTATATCGGGGCCTTGTCCACCAACTTGCTCAAAGTTATGCGTTTCGTAATATAGTTTTAATAATTCTTCAAAACTTACTTTCGATGGGTCGTATTCTACTTCAGTGGTTTCTATGTGCCCTGTTGTACCAGAGCATACCTCGCGATAAGTTGGATTGTCGGTCTTTCCACCCATATAACCTACTGTAGTTGCAGTAACGCCCGTTTTTTTCATAAAGTGGTATTCAGTGCCCCAAAAACATCCGGATGCAAAATAAGCTTTTTCCATTTTTAATTCGTTTTTTGATATAAATTTCATCGAAATTGAATTTACACAATGCCTTGTGTTTTTTTCGGTATAACCTTCGCCCATAAATACATGGCCTAAATGCCCGCCACAATTAGCACATACTATTTCTGTACGTCGCCCGTCGGCATCGGCAATTCGTTTTACGGCACCTTTTATTTCGTCGTCGAAACTTGGCCAGCCGCAATGTGAATCAAATTTATCGTTCGAGTTGTACAACGGAGTATCGCACTGTCGGCATACATAAGTGCCACTGTCTTTTTTATTTGTATATTCGCCCGTGTAAGGATATTCTGTTCCTTTGTTAATAATTACGGCAGCCTCTTGGGGCGTAAGTTTATTTAGTTTCATGTTATTTGTTTTGTTTTTGCTACAAGATGTTTGCGAAATGCTTATCATAGCAACAAGCATAAAGAAAGATATAGATTTATTTTTCATGGCTAATTTAGCTTGCTAACTATATAGTTTTCAATTTTCAAATTTGTTTCTTCTAAGTAGAATTTCATCAACACATTCTTTAACAAAATCGTAATTATCGTAATCGCCGCGCTTTTTTTGTCCATTCCAAAATATCAAATCAATATCTATGGGCACATCTCCCATCATGCTTGTTAGGGGCGAGCGCCCTAATAAATCCTCAATGTGTTTAAAGTGCTTTTGAGTTTCGGTGGCAATGTCGGCCGAATAAAGTTTGAGAGCTTGATTTAAAAAATCGTTTTTGTATTTATTGCCAATTGGCTTTGTCAGAAGTATTTTGCTTTGGTCAACAATTTCAAAAAATTCGCTCAACATTTCTTTCGCTCTCTCAAGATTTTGTTCCTTTTGAAAATTGGAGCCCAACATCACTATTGCTGTATTCATAAAATTGGTTGATTTTATTTTGTATAAAAATATACATTTGAAACAAAAAATGCCGAAGAAAAGTTCTTCGGCATTTTAATAAATTTTGTTATAATTATCTGTAATCTTTCAATTGATCTTGCAAGCGTTTGCGAGCAAGAAAAATTCGGCTTTTAACAGTTCCAATAGGAAGATTCATTGTTTGTGCAATTTCCTCATACTTAAAACCTTCTACGTGCATCGAAAATGGAATTCTGTATTCATCGGCAAATGAATCGATTGTTTTGGTAATTTCACCAATAGCATACGATCCCTCCGGACTGTCAAAACCTGAATTTTGTGGTAAATTCAAATGGTGTAAATCCTCGGTTTTGTCAACAACAGTTTGGTTGCGAACTATCTTGCGATAATTGTTTATGAAGATATTCTTCATAATGGTTAAAACCCAACCTTTGAAGTTAACATTGTCAGTGAACTTTTCCTGATTGTCCAATACTTTTAAAGTGGTATCCTGTAACAAATCTTCGGCCTCGTCGCGATTTAATGTGAGCGAAAAAGCGAAATTACGCATGTTACTTTGAAGGGCTACCAGTTCGTTTACAATTTGTACGTTTTTCATACTTTTCAAATTTTTTACGTGTGAATGTGTTTACTTATGAACTATAAGTTCAAAAGTTTTGTTTGATAACTTGAGAAAAACTAATGAAACGGAAACAAGTAATTGATTGTCAGTTGTCTATACTGAATAATGCAAAATTAAGAGCTCTTTTGTATATATTTTACAATATTTACGATACAAATATAGATGATATTTTCGAAATAGAGTGTATATTTGAAAAAAAAACACATGAAAATAATAACGAATTGGTTTTATTTAACAGTTGTACTCATTACAATATGTCAAAATTTAAGTGCAGAGAATGCTAGAAAGTTCTATGTAGTTGATTTAAAGAAAGATATAGGAAGCACAACTTGGTTGTATGTACAAAAGGGCTTCGAGTCAGCAAAAAGTTACAAAGCCGACTATATTTTTATCAACATGAACACCTATGGGGGCGAGGTGCTTTATGCAGATTCAATCCGCACTCAAATTCTGAATTCTAAAATTCCAGTATATGTTTTTGTCGACAATAACGCCGCATCGGCAGGCGCTTTGATTGCTATTGCCTGCGACCGAATATACATGCGTCGTGGGGCGAGTATAGGTGCTGCAACGGTTGTAAATCAAACTGGCGAAAAAATGCCTGATAAATACCAATCGTACATGCGCTCTACCATGCGTTCAACTGCCGAAGCGCAAGGTAAAGATACCCTTATCAATGGCAAAGATACTGTAATTCAATGGAAACGTAATCCGCTGATAGCGGAAGCTATGGTCGATGAACGAACAGTTATTCCGGGTGTGATTGACTCGGGTAAAATTCTTACTTTTACTGCTTTAGAAGCTGTGAAAAATAATTATTGCGAAGGAATTGCCGAAAGTATTCCCCAAATTATTGAAAATGAACTAAAAATTAAATCCTACGAAATTGAAAATTTTAAACCCACACTTTGGGACAATATGAAAGGATTTTTGATGAGTTCTGTTTTGCAAGGAATTCTGATAATGCTTATTATTGGTGGTATTTATTTCGAACTTCAAACACCTGGTATTGGTTTCCCATTGGCAGTTTCTATCACTGCTGCGGTTCTTTATTTTGCACCATTGTATATGGATGGCTTGGCTGCTAATTGGGAAATTCTACTGTTTCTAATAGGTTTAGTTTTAGTGGCACTCGAATTGTTTGTTATTCCGGGTTTTGGTGTGGCAGGTATTTCGGGTATTACATTGGTAATTGGTGGATTAACATTGAGTTTACTAAATAATGTTGATTTTAATTTTGAGCCTGTTAAAACTGGAGCTATTGGAAAAGCATTGCTTACCGTTATAGGTGGAACTACTTCGGGATTTGTGTTAATCATTTATTTGAGCAGTAAGATAGGATCCAAAGGCATTTTCCGCACTTTAGCTCTCACAAAAACGCTTACAAACAACGATGGATTTGTTGGGGTGTCCATGTCAAATGTCGATTTGATTGGTAAAATTGGCGAAGCATCAACTGTTTTACGTCCTTCGGGCAAAGTAAAAATAGCTGGAATTGTTTACGATGCTGTTTCGGTGGATGGATTTATTGAAAAAGGAAATAATGTAAAAGTGCTTCGCTACGAAACGGGTCAACTCTATGTGGAGGCTGCTGAGTGATGTTGTTAAAAATATTAAAATCGAGAGGTAGATGATGTTAATATTCGTATCTTTGTACATTTAAAATCAATTAACAGCATAATATTAATTATCATTTACCGCAAAAATATAGCTATAAAATAATAAAAAATGGAACAAGTTATAAATGTTACTTACCCAAAACAACTCGCGTTTTCATTAAAAATGCAGGATAGTGAGTTTGTGCAAGAAATGCAAAAGCTTTCGATAATAAAACTTTATGAGTTAGGAAAAATATCTTCGAGTATGGCAGCTAAAATTCTAAATCTGACAAGAGTTGATTTCATCGAATTAATAAATAAAAATCAGATTTCTTTTTTTTCGTATATATCAGAAGACGAAATAATTAACGATTTAAAAAATGCGTAAAATTGTTTCAAATACAACACCTATAATAACACTTTCTATAAAAGAAGCAATCGAAGACTTTTTGAATAGCTATGATGAAATGAAACTATTTCATTTCTCAAAGGGAATTGACTTTGTTGAAGCTGAATTTAATTTTGTATACGATACAGCCTCCTTTTTGGCTTATTATTCAAAAATATTATCCCTTTCGGGCTTACAACGTATTACAGGTGTAAATCAAGGACAGCTAAGTCATTATGTTACAGGTCGCCGCAAGCCAACACAAAAAACTGTTAAGAAAATTGAGGAGTCACTGCACGCTTTTGCCAATGAAATTAGCAATGTGCGGTTTGTATAACTGAAAATGCTAAAAGAGCGTTCCAGCAAATCCTTCTTGTTTTGGTTTAAAGTCTTTCCCCTCAACTTTACTTTCACTCTGCAGCATAACTAAAAACTCATTTTCCGACACTAATTTTACACCAAAGCTGGCGGCTTTTTTGAGTTTTTCTGGTCCCATATTTTCGCCTGCCAAAATAAAAGATGTTTTGGCCGAAACACTTCCTACATTTTTACCGCCATTTTGTTCAATCATTGATTTGTATTCGTCGCGCGAATGGTTCGAAAAAGTGCCGCTTATAACAATGGAAAGTCCACTCAAAGCATTACCTGCTGGTTGAAGTTTATCTTCCGAAAGTTGCATTTGGAGCCCGTAAGTTTTTAGTCTATTTATCAAATCGACATTACGTTCGTCGGCAAAATATTTTTGTACGCTTTGCGCAATACGTTCGCCAATTTCATCCACTGAAATTAATTCTTCGAAAGTAGCTTTTTGTAATTTTTCGATGGATTTAAAAGCTAATGCTAATTTTTTAGCCACAGTTTCGCCTACAAACCTTATTCCCAATGCAAAAAGTACACGTTCGAAGGGAACTTCTTTGGATGTTTCACTCGATTTTTTAATATTCATTGCCGATTTACTTCCAAGTCGCTCGAGACCTGCCAAATCGGGAATTTTTAATTCGTAAATATCAGCAATATTTTCTAACAATTTATTTTCGAAAAGCAAATTGATGGTTTCGCTGCCAAGTCCATCAATATTCATGGCTTTGCGGCTTACGAAATGTTCCATTTTGCCTTTTATCTGTGGTGGACAGCCATTTTCGTTCGGACAATAATAAGCGGCTTCTCCATCGATGCGGATAAGTTCCGAACCGCATTCGGGACAGTTTTTAATAAATTGCACTTTGTCGCCAATTAATAAACGTGCATCAAAATCAACAGCTGTAATTTTTGGAATAATTTCGCCTCCTTTTTCCACAAAAACCATATCGCCAATGTGTAAATCGAGCGAAGCAATAATATCGGCGTTGTGCAGCGAGGCACGTTTTACAGTTGTACCCGAAAGCTGCACAGGGTCGAGGTTGGCAACCGGCGTAACAGCACCCGTTCGCCCAACTTGAAACGAAACGGAATTGAGACGAGTTACCGCTTTTTCGGCTTGAAACTTGTAAGCAATTGCCCAGCGTGGCGATTTGGCTGTAAAACCCAAATTTCGTTGTTGTCGTATAGAGTTCACTTTCAACACGATACCATCAGTAGCAACAGGTAGATTTTTTCGTTCACTGTCCCAATAATTAATAAAGTCGAAAACTTCTTGTAAGTTTTTACAGTTGCGTGTGGCATCCGAAATTTTAAATCCCCATGTATGTGCTGCATTTAGGTTTTCTGTATGGAAATCGGAAGGTAATTTTTCGCCCAACATATAATATAGGTACGCATCTAACTTTCGTTGCGCTACGGTGGTCGAGTTTTGCAATTTCAAAGTGCCCGAAGCTGCATTGCGTGGATTGGCAAAAAGCTGTTCTTCTTGCACTTCGCGTTCTTTGTTTAGTTCGTCGAAAACAGCCCAAGGCATTAATATCTCACCACGAATTTCAAAATTGTCGGAAAAGTTACCATGTAAACGGAGTGGAATGCTTCGAATTGTTTTAACATTCGCAGTTACATCATCGCCTTTTTCGCCATCACCTCGTGTTACAGCCCGTACTAGTAAACCATTTTCGTAAGTTAATGATATTGAAGTGCCATCGTATTTAAGTTCGCACACCAATTCAAAATCTTCGTTCAGCGCTTTGCGAACTCGTTCGTAAAAATCCTGCACTTCGCCTTCGGAATAGGTATTGCCTAGCGAAAGCATGGGGTAGGAGTGTGGTACCTGCTCGAATCCCGAAACACTATCGCTACCAACACGTTGTGTAGGCGAATTGGGGTCGAAAAA
>JAIFKX010000264.1 GCA_020049335.1 Paludibacter sp.
ATTTTTGCATTATGAATTATAAATTCTGAATTGAAAACTAACTTCCCGCAGGCGAGATCCTACGGACTTCAATATATAATCAGAAACCCTTTGTAACTTTTTGTTATAGAGGGTTTTTTAATGAAAAAATCAAAACAAAAGTATTATTTTTTCAGTTATAAATTAACCCAACTTTCCACATATCACGCTGAACTCATTGCTAAACAGCCTAATATACTGTCGGGTAGATGAGTTTGGGTACTACAATTTTTTATTCTTTTAAACGGTTGTTGTTTGTATTTTAGGGCATCGTATATTTCAGCTACTTTGGTTTGTGACGTGGTGCAGTTTCTGAAAGCGATAGTTTCGCCTAATTTATTTTCGGCAGTAGTTATTTGGCAGATGCAGGCAATTTGAATCTTAAGTTATTTTTTCAAAAATTTGGTTGGAATGTTTTATCATTAATAGCAGGTGCTTTTTAATTGGTTTCCAGTCGAACTTATTGTGGCTGTCCAACATATTTATTGGTTCTTTAAAATTAATGTCATCGAAATAAGCTAAAGCTTTCAACACCATTACACCATTGCTTGTATATTTTGTTTGGTAGGCACTAATCATATCGTTCAACGACATTTTTTTTGATAAATATGCGATGTCAATAAAATCCTTTAATCGAGTTCCATTTCCAACAATGGCGTTTAATTTCATTGCAGCTAAATCGTTACATGTAGCTAATCGAATTCCATTTATTATAATCGGGTCTTTTAACCAAGGGTATTTATGAGCAATGCAATCAATCTTTACACCGTCAATCTCACCTTTTACAGTTTCTTTCTCAATAAAATCCAACTCGTAACCATAATTCTGTCGAAGATGTTCTGTCAACTTTTGTTCATTAAAGCTCGCATTTGAAAATAAATCCAGATCGATACTAACTCTATGCCCCATTTGTAATGAGATAGATGTACCACCAACTAAATTAAACTGACTAAACACCGGGTCGTGCATTAAACTTCTTAAGAGTTCCAGTGTTTTTGGCGCAACGGTTTCTGTGTATAACATTTCAAATCTTGTTTTTTAAGGTTAAATACAGTACATACAAAAGCTATATCTTTATCATTCAGGTAAGGTATATTTTTTATACCTTTAACAAATTCTTTTTTTCCGTATCGATTTAATGCAGCATAAAAATCGTCAAGTCGTCCTCGTTCAATCACACGTTGTAATACGATTGTTTGCATAGCATTCCAATCAATTTGATCCAAGTTGTACTCCCAAAGTAATGAAGGTCTCAGTTCGGCGTCGTTAAATTTTTTGTAATTGTCGAAAAACATATTTGTTTGATTTTAAAAACAAATATACAATTTATTATTGATATATGCAATCCTGAATATTATTGATTAAACCATATTGATAATTTGAAGAATTACAATAGTTTGATTCGTACAACAAGCTATTGATTGCTACTTTGTAACGCCATATCACTACCACAAACTACTGTTAAAAAATTTTCGGCATTCGTTTGGTTGTTTTCAATTTTCGCAGCAAATCCCAACACCTGCGTTTCAGTCCAAAAGAAGCAATGTAAATCATGCAAAGTAGCATTGTAAGCCACCAGCAGCTCATCGCTAAGCATTTTTGTAAGCTGAAATTCAGATACAGTCAATAGAATTTTACTAATTGACTTGTAGTAATGCCTGTAACGAATATACATAATAAAGTAAACCAGTGTTTGCGACAAAATGACGGCATTGTACTTGCCACTTTTGTTTTTGAAGTCGGCAATACTACGGCGTAAATCAAAACCTTTCGATACCAGAAAACCCAATTCGATTAGTTTGGTATTGAGTGTTGTTTCGCCAAACTCTAAGCTCTGCCAGTTGTAATAATACTGGGCAGTGCGAGGCAATTGCAGGTTGTTAGCCGAATCGTAATACGAAAGTTCGGGCTGAGCGGGTTCGGGATTGTCAAAAAGTGTCATAAGATATATTGTTTTAAAAGAATTTTAATTCAGGGAAAAGACTATTTTACATCTACTACTATGTAACTCATAATTTTTAAGTGGTTATTAAACGCTCCTTCAGCGACAGATGATGGTTATTGTTGTTGGAAATGAAATTTTGAAGCATGATATTGTGTCTTTTGGTTAACGATGACTCTACTTTCATCGCACCAATAACCCACCGGAATAATTACGTCGAGATTGTAATAATTTGAGGCCTTTTGCTGAAATTCGGAAATTCCGAATTTCTTTGTACACAATTCCTCATCAAGCTCTCCTTCGTTAAAAACATTTTGTATATGCTCGTTTATAGTCGATTTTGCTTTGCCAAAAAGCAAAGCCATTTGCTCCTGCGTCAGCCAAATTGTACCGTCCTCAAAACGTACATCAACCGATATTTTTTCATCCTCGGTTTTGAATAATATATTCTGTTTATTTTCCATTTTATTTTTTCCATTTTATGCTATATCAGCAACCTACAATTACAGCACCAAAACATACCATCGAATACTTAAATGGAATGACTCCATCCGATTCAACATCTACTATTCGCACCAAAGCATTTTAATAATCCGCTGATTTCCAGGCAGGATAACTATCAACAAAAGCAATGGCATCGTGTGGATAAAACCATCGCATACAGGGTATAAACCGCTGTTGTCTAACATTCGGTAAATCTTTACGCCTTCACTATCTTCATACTTTTCTTGATACTCGTATTCAAACCACAACCAAACCCAATTTTTTACTATTTCTGCTTTCTCCTCACTTCGATTCGCGCTTGCGACATGCGTTCACGCAAGCCTCCTTGTTCCAGAAATTCCTTTTCCAAGGTTTTCATTTGTTGTGCTAATAAATAAGAAGTTACATTTACTAAGCTTAACAGCACATTTGCCGAAACCTCAGGGTCATTGCTTTCAATACCCTTACGGTAAGTCTCGTAATTAGCATTAGGAGTTTTGTGTTTTTGTGTTAGCGCAAATCCAGCCCGAAGCCATACTTGCTTCAACAATATTCTGCTTGCCCGACCGTGCAGATTGTATCATTTGGTCGATAGTACGGTCGTATTTATTCAAGTATTTATGAGCAAAATAATAGGTGCCATCGTAAATAATCTCCGACTTCTGATAAGTAATCAAACGCTCGTAACCACCGTGTTTGGGTATAAACCCATCTTCGTTGTACTGTTTATCCATAGTTTGTTCTTCTTATTATTATTATTTCTATCTTTCGGGTGACTTTCACGACTCTCACGACTGCGGGGCATTGTCGCGATGGTCAACACCGTCACCCGATGACAATTTAATCTCTCTCCACCACTCCCATTAAATCCGACAAACTTACCACAAAAGGTATTCCTGCCGATTCGTACTTATTTTTGTTAGTTGATTTTTATTCTTCACTAAAACCAGCTCTTTTCAACACTTTTAAATTCCAATCTTTAAGATTTTTACGACGCTTATCCCACTCAACCATTTTAATTACCAAATCCATTGAAATTGATTCACCATTCAGAGTTAATGTCGTTTTCGGTTTTTCTCAAAATCAGTATAAATTAATTTAAATTGTCTACCAGATTCATCTTTTATGCTGTTCTTTTTTGAGATTGTAAAATTTTTATTCTTCGGATCATTGTTCAAAATATTATCCATACTTTTGTTGAATTTCTTGAGTTTTTTCAACTCTTCTTTGACTTTCAACTTATATCTCTTTATGTTATTTCCCATATTTTTATAAATTAAAATATCCAAATTCTTCATCAACTACAATTTGTCTATCCAAAAATAAATTACCCATTTCACATGAAGTTTCTGGAAGCAATGTACATGAGTGACAAGCAGCAAGATTCAGTTGTGCAATACCTTGTCCTTCACTCTCATAACATATCGGGTCAAGAGAACAGTTTTTGGCTCGGTTTAATGCGCTATTCAAAATCTCTTGAAGGTTATTTAAGTCTTTCGAGAGTTTTGAAAGACCACCCAAATAACCATCTGTTCCATCATAAGCTGAAATTAGAAAGCCATGCATAGAATCACTCACATACAAACGTTCCTGTAAAGATGACATTGGATAGCCAGAAATATATTCAAATTCTCGCATTAATAAGTGAGCAAGTGTATGAATAAGAACCTTCCTTGGCGTTAGTTTTGAGGCTTCTATTTGATGAGATTTCCAATCAGAAGCCTCTCCATGCTCTTTAATTATATTTACACGACTAATCACTTTCTCATTTGATTCCCAAACATTTATTTTATTTTCATCTAAAATAAACAAGATTCCTTCACCATAACTTTCAATAGCAGGTAGAATCCGAGTTTCATAATTGTTTTTTGACAATGATTGTCGTTTCACGTTGTAGCTATTTACATAATCTGTGTCACCAACTAAAATACTATCTACATCAATTGGTTCGTTTCGAGTAAATGAGGTTTGAACAGTAGTTTTTTTAAGTTTATCTATTTTGACTATTCGTTGAAAACCACTTAGCTTATTTTTCGTGTCGATTTGACGAAATCTGATTTTCTTATCTTCAGGTTGTTCTTTATTGATAAAATAATCATACTCCGCTTTACGATAGATTAACTCAGTCACATATCCATCATTCTCAATATCAAGATAGTTAAGGATTAATTGAATATCAATGTTTTGTCTGCGTGCAAATTTTTCTAAATCTTTTAATTCATAGTCAGGGTCATTGACGATTGCATCTATTTCAGTCCGCATATTTGTGTCTATATCCAATACTTGTTTATCTGGTATCCAAAGACTACTCAATGTATTTGCATAATAAACACTATTACTTGATTTAATTTTGACTGATGCTTTTTCTTCACATTCTTCCTTTACAAATGTTCCATCTTGAAAACCTAACCAATATTTTTTCCCTCCACATTTTTGCTGAAAACCAAACATTCCTTTAAGAGATTCACTTTTACCACATTTTTTACACTTGATGTGAATACCTGATAAATCAGTATTCTCACTACTAATCTCGTAGTGGAGTTCTTGGTCTTCGCAGCATTTATGGTAGTTCAAAACTATTTTTTGTGTATTTTCCTCCTCTTCTTCTGATTGAGAATTGATT
>JAIFKX010000212.1 GCA_020049335.1 Paludibacter sp.
TATCACACTCTTATACCTTTCCAACAGCAGGCGATTACCAGCTTATAGCCGAAGCTACTGCGCAAAATGTTACTATTCGTGACACTTTAAATATTGCTGCTTTGGGTGCTGCAACTACCCAAGCTCGCCCTTCTAACGACTTACCTGGGATTAATATTTTAAGCAGCACTTCCGTACGCTTAGTGCTTCATGCGCCTAAAAAATCAAGTGTGTTGGTTATTGGCGATATGAATAATTGGACGCCACAAACTACTTACTCCATGAAAAATGATGGAGAATATTGGTGGATAGATTTGACAGGGCTAACTGCTGGTCAACGCTATCGTTTTCAATACCTTGTAGATGGTGCAATTCGAATTAGCGACCCATACACCGAACTTGCACTCGATCCTTGGAACGACAAATGGATAAATGAGTATTATAGTATTTACCCCAATGTGCCAGAATACCCAATCGGGAAAACAGAAGGTTTAGTTGCCACATTCCAAACCGAAAAATCGGCTTACAACTGGGAAGTTCCGACATTCACTATGCCATCTAAAGACAATATGGTCATCTACGAACTTTTATTGCGCGACTTTACTGTCGAAAAATCGCTTGCAGCTGCAATTGAAAAGCTCGATTATCTTAAAACGTTAGGGATAACAGCTATTGAGCTAATGCCCGTTCAGGAATTCGAAGGAAATAACTCGTGGGGTTACAATCCAAATCTGTATTTTGCTCCAGATAAAGCTTATGGAAATGCCGATATGTATAAAAAATTCGTTGACGAATGCCACAAACGTGGAATAGCTGTTTTGCTCGATGTTGTTTTCAATCAGTCAACCGGTCTACACCCTTTTGCAGCTTTGTACTGGGATTCAGCTAATAGTCGACCTGCTGAATCGAACCCTTGGATGAACCCAATTGCACCCCATCAATTTAGCGTTCTAAACGATTTTGATCATAGCTATGTGCCAACTCGCGAATACTTTAAGCGTGTTCTGAAATATTGGATTACCGAATATAAAGTGGATGGATACAGATTGGATCTAACCAAAGGATTTACACAAAATTCGAATACAGAATCTGTTAAAGATCAAACACGCATCGATTATCTGACAGAATATTACAATGCAGCAAAAGAGGTGAAAGGCGATTTAATGTTTATTTTAGAACATTTTTGCGCCTACGATGAAGAATTGGAGTTGGCAAACAAAGGCATGTATCTATGGCGCAATGTAAACAATTCGTATTCGCAATCGGCAATGGGTATACAAAGTGATAGCGATTTTGGAAGCATGAACAGCTTACCACGTCGCTGGATAGGATATGCCGAAAGTCACGACGAGGAACGTAACTTTTACAAAGCTAAAACCTTTGGAGTTGGTATAGTAAAATCAGATTCTGTGTATCGTATAAGTCGTGTGCCTTTAAATATTGCTTTTACAACACTTATTCCGGGACCAAAAATGGTGTGGCAATTTGGCGAAATGGGCTACGACTACTCCATCAACTCGCAGGGTGGACGAACAAACCCGAAACCTTCGGCTTGGGGATTGCTAAATTTAGCTCACCGCAAAGCGGCAGCCGATGCCAGTGCAAAAATTATTTCGCTTCGCAAAATGTTTCCAACTGCTTTTAACGAGGGCAATTTTTCGATGCAAGCAAGTGCTTCCGATTGGGCAAATGGCAGACGCATGTCGTTGATTCATGGCGATTTAAGTATGGTCGTTTTGGGGAATTTTAATGAAAGTGCTGAAATTACAGCATTCCCTAATTTCCCTAACTCCGGCTCATGGTACAATTTGCTATCAGGACAACAGATGAATGTTACGGCGACTAATAGCCCAATGCAAGTGAAGGCTGGCGAAGTGCTTATTTATACAAATAAACAAATTAATTTTACAAATGGGATTAATCCAATTAATTCGAATATCACTTCTCGAGTTTTTCCAACAACAACTATTGGTAAATTGAATATTGTAACTCAAACGCAGTTAAACACAATTAATGTGTACAATTTGCAAGGTTCAAAAGTGCTGACTACGAATAACAAATCGGAAATTGACTTGGTGGATTTACAATCGGGACTTTATTTTGTAGAAGTTCTTTGCAATGAAAGCAAAACGACAACTAAAATTATCAAGAAATAATTGAAGTTCTGTAAATAAAAAAGGGAAATGAATAAATTAAAGTTGTTTGTTATTGTATCTGTATTTTTATGCTTCGCAAACGATACTTTTTCTAAAACAGCATTTAGTGCACCACCAGCATGGGCTAAAAGCGTTGTATGGTATCAAATTTTTGTTGAGCGGTTTAATAATGGAGATAAAACAAACGACCCAGCCAATAAAAATACAACGGTCGAAAACATGAATATCATTCCGCCTGCCAATTGGAAAATTTCCAATTGGACAGGCGATTGGTACGCACGCGATAGTTGGATGCAAAATTCGGATAAGTCATTTCCTGATTTATTACAATATCGCCGGTATGGTGGCGATTTACAAGGGGTTATCAATAAACTTGATTACCTGAATGATTTGGGAGTAACGGCTATTTTTTTGAATCCTATCAATGATGCGCCATCGCTGCACAAATACGATGCGCGAAATTATCATCATATCGACATCAATTTTGGTCCCGACCCCGAAGGTGATTTGAAAATAATGACAACTGAAAATCCTGCTGACCCAACCACGTGGAAATGGACTTCGGCAGATAAATTATTTTTAAAATTAGTAGACGAAGCGCACAAACGGAACATGCGTATTATAATGGATTATTCGTGGAATCACACAGGTACTAATTTTTGGGCTTGGTTGGATATTCTTAAAAATCAGTCGGATTCGCCCTACAAATCATGGTATAATATTTCTACTTTCGACAATCCACAAACGCCCGTAAATGAATTTAAATACGATGGTTGGTACGGAAATGCTTACATGCCTGAATTTAGAAAAACCGACATCGAAGGAATCCGAACAAATGGTAAACCTTACATTGGAAATATGGATAATGGTGTAAAACAACATGTTTTTGATGTAACAAAACGTTGGTTGGCACCCAATGGGGATGCTACAAAAGGAATTGATGGTTTTAGGTTGGATGTGGCTGATCAAATTGGACTTGGGTTTTGGCGCGATTATCGAAAATTTGTTCGCTCGGTAAATGAAGAGGCTTATTTGATTGGCGAAATTTGGTGGGAAAAATGGCCAAAGGTGTTGATGAATCCCGTACCATATATGCAAGGCGATATGTTTGATGCGGTAATGTATTATCAGGTTTATCGTCCGGCACGCTATTTTTTTGCAAAAACAAAAAATGGATTTGATGGCGAAGAGTTTAAAGATAGCCTGTTAAGTGAGTGGGGCAGACTAAAACCCGAAAGTGTAAAAGCCATGATGAATGTTTCATCGTCGCACGATGCTCCGCGCTTGCTCACCGATTTTTACAACGATAACGATTATAAATATCATGCTAATCCGTTGGAAAACAAAGAGTATAAAACGGGGAAACCCGACAAAGAATCCTACAAACGCTTGCAACTTTATCTCGTGCATTTATTTACCACTTTGGGAGCTCCCCAAATTTGGAATGGGGAAGAAATGGGCATGTGGGGTGCCGACGACCCTTTAGGCCGGAAGCCGCTTTGGTGGAAAGAAATGAAATTTGCGCCAGAAAATAGATATAATTTTCAAAATGTGAAGCCGCAATACGATAAGGTTGGCTTTGACGAAACTACTTTTCAGTTTTACAAAAAGTTGATTAAAATTCGAAAAGAGAATATCGAATTGATTGATGGAGAATTAACGTTTTTGGAAACAGCAGGCAAGAAATTCTCCTACGAACGAAGTTTAAATAACGAAAAGATAGTTATACTTTTTAATACAAGTGATATTATTGCTAATTTCGAATTGGAGCAGGGAAATTATTTGGAGCTACTTTCGAATAAGAAATTTAATACCTACTTAATTAAATTGAAACCATTACAGAGTCTTATTTTGAAAAAATTAGAATAGAATTCCCGATTTTTTTTTACTGCTCTGTAACGTTAAGATAGATAAATTAAATTATACTATTTTCCGTTTTCAGAAAACCAAAATAGAGGAACAATGAGGTGCAGCGCACCAAGATATTTGTAGATAGATGTTGATTGCTATTTCCAAAGGTGCGGCGCACCGCAATATGGCGGCTTTAATTAGATATTTCGGTGCGCTGCACCTTTGGGTTTATTTTATTCCATTTTTTACAAATATCATGGTGCTCTGCACCTTTACCCATTATAAACGTTATAGAACCATTTTTTTACCCCCATTCCCATGAAAAAATCACTTTTTATAGCTTTTGTCATGGTCTTATTTTGTAGCTGCTTGCTCGAAGATAAGCCATTTTACAGTTCGGATAAATTTAGCGTTTACCCTGATAGGGTTGTGCAAGATAGCTTTGAGGCACGGGCGCTATCGGCTACGCAATTGGTTTCGAGCTACAAAAGTGCAGCTTTTCAGAAATATAATCCCACTATTGAATTTAAATTTAGCATCAATTCGCACGACAACGAGTTGCCTGCGGGTGTAAATCACACAATTACGCTAAAGCCTGTAAACGGGAAATGTGAAACCAACCTTGTTTTTGGGAAACAAACGGTGCTTATTTCAGATACAGAAAGCGACGGAAGTCTGCCTAAAAACACAGCATGGACTGTTAAGTTGGATATGCGTCCCGTTTTTAAAGCATTTGAAACGAAAGGGTTTTATGCCACTGCCAAAGGCGATATTATTACAAAAGCCGATTTCAATGCCGTGTATATTGCGGGCAACGCGGCGCCTTTGTCGTGGGATTTTAGCAATTTGTATGCGCGCCCCGCAATGGAATTGAAAGATGCGGAGGGTGATTCGATTTTCGAAATTTCGTTGGTTTTGAACAATGAGGCAGATGCAAAATCAACTTCCAATAGTTGGACATTAACAAAGGATATCAGCACTTTGCCCACTTACAGTTCCGATTATATGTTGTCGGATGCCATTTATAATCTTTCGTTGGAAGAAATGCTATTGGCTATCGAAAAAGACAGCACTTTCCGCACGGGTAAAGAGTGGGCTGGTGTGTGGACGCGCGATATAAGTTACAGTATTTTTCTGTCGATGGCGTATATGCAACCCGAAGTTGCCAAAAAAAGTCTGATGCGCAAAGTGCAAAACAACCGAATTATTCAAGATACAGGTACCGGTGGAGCCTATCCCGTGTCTACCGACCGCATTATTTGGACAGTGGCAGCGTGGGAATTGTACAAAGTAACGGGCGACCGCTCGTGGCTGAAATATGCGTACGAGGTAATTAAAAACTCCATTGCCGACGACCAGCACAATGCATTTAACCCTCAAACGGGTATGATGAAAGGCGAATCGTCGTTTTTAGATTGGCGCGAGCAAAGCTATCCCACTTGGATGCAGCCTTCGGATATTTACCAATCGGAAAATCTGGGCACAAATGCGGCTCATTATCAGGCTAATATTATTGCTTCCAAAATGGCTTTGTTGCTCAATGAAAAACAAAATGCAAATCAATTTACGCAACAAGCCGCAACGATAAAAAACGGCATTCAACGCAACTTATGGTTAGCGGATAAAAACTATCATGGGCAGTATTTGTATGGGCGCGAACAGTTAATCGTATCGCCCCGGTCGGAAACTTTGGGCGAAGCGCTGTGTATACTTTTTGGCATTAGCAATGCGGAGCAAGCATCGGCTACGGTTGCTCAATTTCCCATAACCGATTTTGGCGTACCGTGTTTTTATCCCCAAATTCCGCAAATTCCGGCTTATCACAACAATGCGATTTGGCCTTTTGTGCAGTCGTATTGGGCATTGGCAGCGGCTAGAGCCGGAAATGAAAAAGCGGTGTTGGCACAAATGGCTACCATTTACAGAGCGGCAGCGCTTTTTCTCACCAATAAAGAAAATTACGTGGCTGCAAATGGCGATTTTGCGGGCACGCAAATCAATTCGAGTGTAATGCTGTGGAGCCTTTCGGGCAATTTGGCATTGGTGCACCGTTTGCTTTTTGGCATAGAATTTCACGAAAACAAACTCAGTTTTCAACCTTTTGTTCCTAAAGCATTGAAAGGCAAACGCACTTTGACAAATTTCAAGTACCGCAATGCCTCGTTGCAAATTACAATGACTGGTTATGGAAACGAGATGAAGAAATTTACCATCAATGGCAAACCATCAAAGCCCGAAATTCCAACTAATATGAAAGGAGACGTGAAAATTGAAATTGAATTAGCTAACTCATTTTCAACCAAATCTGAAATCAACATTTTGCCTGTCGCTTTTACACCCGAAAACCCTGTTTTAAAATTTTCAGGAGATAAATTGAGTTGGAATAAAGTGAAAAATGCCAAACAATATATAGTTTTGAAAAATGGAAAATTACTGACAACGCAATCCGAAAATTGGTTGCAAATAAAGTCCACAACGAACGATTCGTATCAAGTTATTACTGCCGATAGTGTTGGAAATAACTCGTTTGCTTCAGCGCCTATTCTTCCAACATTTCAGGCAACAGTTTATCCGCTACGAGGTAAAAGTTTTGTTTTTGATGCATTTAAAAATGAGAATCTTACAGAATTTATTGTTTCAACAAAAGCCTTAAATTCCGAATTGAAATTTGATATTCAAATTCCAAATACAGGCAAGTATGCGCTTAAAGTGAGATATGCCAACGGCAACGGACCCATAAATACCGACAGCCGGTGTGCCCTTCGAACGGTATATGTTGACAATGCTGAAAGCGGAATTTTTGTTTTCCCACAACGTGGCACTGGCGAATGGCAAAATACCGGTTTTAGTAATATTATTTCAACGCAACTCCAAAAAGGCAATCATCAAGTTACTCTAAAATTCAACCCTTTCAACGAAAATATGAAAGGTGATGCCAACGAAGTTCGATTGTACGAGCTAGTAGTGTATAAATTTTAAACACCCCATAAATTAGGACGGTCATCAATCTAATTTAAGTTTCGACCTCCAACCCCCTATTGGGGCATAGCCGTCAAGCTAATTTTAAGTTTCGACCCCCAAATCCGTCAGCCGACGGAGGCCTTAAGACGCAGTATCTTTAATTTCTCTTATTTTATGTAGAGAATATGTCTTAGCCCCCTTTGGGGGTTGGGGGTCAACAAACTAGTATATTATATAATTTTTTTTTTAATATTTTCCTTAACTTGACGGCTATGCTCATAAATAGAACGGCAATTGAATTTGCGATTTTCTTCTATGTGCCTATCATGGTTCAATATATTTGATTTGAAACTGAACATGATTGAATGAAATTTGTTCTTTATAAAAATCTATAGGAATTTCAATTTTGTAAAATACAAAAATGGAACTCAAATAGGTTGAACTTTAAATCAAAAATAAAATCATTTTATGAGCAACGAAAACGTAAAATCGATCTATTATCCATCCCAAAAAGTGATAGATCAGGCGAATGTAAAAGAATACGACGCCCTTTACAAGTATTCCATCGAAAATAGAGAAGAATTTTGGGCTGAACAAGCCGATAATTTGCATTGGTTTAAAAAATGGGATAAAGTTTTAGACGATTCCAATCCTCCTTTTTACAAATGGTTTAGCGGTGGAAAAACAAACATCGTGTACAATGCCATCGACCGCCACCAACACACCGAAGTCCGTAATAAAATAGCACTTATTTGGGAAGGTGAACCGGGCGAAGTGCGCACTTTCTCGTACCATGCCCTCAATCGCGAAGTTAGCCAATTTGCAAATGTGCTGAAAAGTATGGGCGTAAAAAAAGGCGATGTGGTAACTATTTACATGCCACAATTGCCCGAACAAATTTTTGCTATGCTTGCTTGCGCCAAAATTGGTGCTGTTCACAGCGTGGTGTATGGCGGTTTTAGTAGCGAAGCTTTAGCCGACAGAATTAACGACGCCAACAGTCGCGTGGTAATTACTGCCGACGGCGGATACAGACGCGGTAAAATTGTGGAAATGAAGTCGATTGTAAACAAGGCCATGGAGCTTTCGCCCACTATGGAAATTTGCATCACCGTAAAACGCACCAATGCAGATGTTTACATGGAAAATGGTCGCGATTATTGGTATCAAGATTTGGTATCTTTGCCCATAGCCTCTACCAAATGCGAAACGGAAGAGATGGATTCCAACGATATGCTTTTTCTGCTCTACACTTCGGGCTCTACGGGCAGGCCAAAAGCAATGATGCACACCCACGGCGGTTACAGCGTTTACACAGCAACTACGCACAAACTTGTTTTCGATATAAAACCCGACGATAGGTATTGGTGCGCCGCCGATCCTGGATGGATTACAGGGCATAGTTACATTGTGTACGGCCCGCTGATGAATGGCGCTACCATTATGATGTACGAAGGCGCGCCAACCTATCCATATCCGGACAGATGGTGGAAAATGGTCGAAAAATATGGCATAAATATACTTTACACTTCGCCAACCGCTATTCGTGGTTTGATGCGCTTTGGCGATTCGTGGCCTAACCGCAACGATTTGAGCTCGTTGCGCTTACTTGGTTCGGTGGGCGAACCCATCAATCCCGAAGCTTGGAAGTGGTATCACGAAGTAATTGGAAATGGCAATTGCCCCATAATGGATACATGGTGGCAAACCGAAACGGGTGGATTTATGATAACACCATTGCCCATAACGCCCTTAAAACCCGGTTCGGGAACGAAACCATTTTTTGGAAACGAAATAGCGGTTGTTGATGATGAAGGAAACGAAGTAAAAGCAAACGAAGAAGGAACATTAGTTATCAAATCGCCTTGGCCGGGCATGACGGCAGGTATTTTTAAATCGCCCGAACGCTATCTGGATATTTATTGGGATAAATACAAAAAACAAGGTTGGTACTTGACAGGCGATTCAGCTAAAAAAGACGAAGATGGCTATTTTTGGATTATTGGCCGCACCGACGATGTGATAAAAGTGAGCGGCTATCGACTTGGAAGTGCCGAAATAGAAAGCGTGATGATAAGTCATCCTGCCATTGCCGAATCGGCTGCTGTGGCATTGCCACATACTATCAAAGGAAATTGCATTCATATTTTTGCCATTCTCCGCAACGGGTACGAAGTAAAACCAGAATTGGAACAGGAACTTATCAATTTTATGGTTACGCACATGGGGCCTATTGCAAAACCGGAGGCAATTACTTTTATTGATCAGCTGCCAAAAACGCGAAGTGGTAAAATTATGCGCCGAGTGCTCAAAGCCAGAGCGTTGGGCTTGCCCGAAGGCGACTTGAGCACATTAGAAGAGTAAAATTAGAAGCAATTAGTGCGAGATAGTTTTTTGCCAACTTTACAAGCCCAACTTTGCCCTCAGCATTTTATAGCCAGCTTGACTGACTTTAATTTGATGCCCGTTTTTGAGGGTAAGTTGCTGGTTTTGTTTGTCGTAGAGTTCTATGCGCGCTATGGAATGTACGTTTACAATAAACGAACGGTGCACGCGGGCAAATAGCGATGGAGGCAAACTCTCTTCAAACGATTTCATGGTTTGCTCTTTCAGAAACTTTCCGTTGTCGGTGAAAATTTGAACATAATCGCCATCCGATTGAATATAAACAATGTCGGGTATAAGAATCAGATGGATTTTTGTACCCGATTTTACTGTAATACGTTCAAGAACATCAACAGCATTTTTTTCATTTTCAATCTTCTTATTTTGAAAATTATCAGCCTGTTCTTCAACAGGAATTTCGATGGTAGCTGTTTCGCACACTTTTAAAGTAAAATGCTGAAGTAGCAATATTATGACCAACAAAGTGATTAAAATTCGTACTGAAATAAACTCCAAAAGCGAGTTCGAACCATCGAAAGGCAAATAAAAATAAATTCCAATAGCGATACCTATTATTACCGCTAATGATAAAAGTACCAAAGCAGCGTAAATAATAAATTGCTGAAACCGACTTAATGTATTGAAATTGGCATATTTAAGTGTATGCCAAAGCAAAACACCAACAAGTGTATAGAGGGTCGAGAAAAGCAGCACATCAGTAATTAAAGCGGCAAAAGGAATTGGTAACATATATCCGATTGTTAGGATTTGCAACACTGCAAACCCCAACAATACAGAAATGGCTAACCACCAATCCGAAACTCGACGGATAATTTCTGAAAATAATTGCATGTTTAATTTCGCAATTCTCCGCCGCCAAATACACAGGCGCCGGTAATTAGTAACTTGCGTTCGGAGCTGTAAGTCATCACTTTAATCTGACGCTTGTCCTCAAATCCGCCAAAAACGGCATCGATATTTGTTTCCACCATCCAGTCCGAAGGTACAATTACCGTTACACCGCCAAAAACAGCATTTACCTCGAGTCGCGAAGTGCCTTCGGCTAAGTTGGTGTGGCGTAAGTCAAGTGTCAATCCACCAAAAACGGCATTAATTTCACCGCCTTTAAAGTCGGGTTCCAACACAATATGTTCGCCACCGCCAAAAACGGCATTCTTTTCGAACGAACCTGTACGACCTTTATAATAATCGTTTACGTAACCGTCGGTATTACCTGCATTTTTATAATATTTTTTTTTATTCGAGTCCTGATATCCCCATTGGTTGCCAAATAATTTGCTCAGTACCATTAAAATACCACCAGCAATTAACAGCAAAGGCCAGTATGTGTGCGTAAAACTACCATCCATGCCCGGAAAACTTTCGGGATAGGCATTGATAATTTTGGGGAATAAAAAGAAAGAACCAACAATTAATAAGATAGAACCAGTGTAGAAGTCGCGTTTCACAAACTTGCTCGCAGCGATAACTATCAGCAGCATTGGCCACGAGATAATGACCCATTGCAACGATTGATCTATTAAGCCCGCATTGGCTACAAGAAATACAATGCCTACTGCTACCAATATTAGTCCAAAACCAATTCCTTTTGTCCTTCCCGAACGGAAAGAATTTTTCATTTCGTTATTTTCCATGACGTTTTTTGTTTTAAAAATTATGGTGCAAATATACGGCTGAAATGCAATACATTACAAGCTAAAATCGACGAACGAATGGTTTTTTCCCGACGAATAGGGTAAATTATCAGGCAAAATCATTTTCCTATTTACCATTTAGCTATTTACCATTTACCATTTAATCATCACCATATCACAACAATACTAATTCAGATCACGATTAAAACATATTTTCAAATTGGCACATTTTCAAATTAGTCTTCATTTCTTCAACAAATCCCGAATCTCAGTCAGCAGTTGTTCTTCTTTGGATGGTGCAGGGGGTGGCGCAGGCGCTGCGGGTGCTTCCTCATTCTTTTTGTTGAGGCGGTTCATGCCTTTGATAAACATAAAAATGGCAAATGCAACAATAATAAAATCGAACGTTACTTGCAGAAAATTACCATAATTGAGTGTAACAGCGGCTTTTTCAACACCATCAACCAGTTCGGCAGCTTTCATTTCCCACTTCAGGTCGGTAAAGGTAACCCCACCAACCAATAACCCGATGGGCGGCATAATTACATCGGCTACCAACGAAGCTACAATTTTGCCAAATGCACCACCAATAATCACACCGACTGCAAGGTCGATTACATTGCCCCGCATGGCGAAGTCTTTGAATTCTTTAAATACTTTCATGATTTTTTTTGATTTTAGAAATTAAGAAAAATGTACAAAACGAATTTCTGATTTAATAACAATACGTATTGAAATTTTGTTTTAAAATGAAACACGGCTGAACTTCAATTGTTTGAAATACAGCCGTGATTTATAAATATGTAAGGCAGAGCCTTACTTTCCAAAGTCCGTAGTTAAAGAAGCTACGGACGGTTGCCAGTGCGAGATTACACGCTACCTGGAGTGGAGCTAAGTAAATTATGCAGTCTTATTGTTGATAATATGTTCGGAATTAGCATAGGCAAATTCTGGTGAAATATCATAATCCCAGCAAGTTGTAATTCCATTATTTTCAGTGATTACAATTCCTCTCCACGTAAGTTCACCAAAATCACCAACTTCAACCTTTGCAAAAGTATCTTCATTAAACAAACTACTTACGCCATTCAGATGTTTGTGCTTTTCGATAATTGGCAATACATCAAGTAATCTTACTTCATTATTGTTAAATTCACAACTAAGGTGATGCGAATTTTCAATAAAAACACGAGTAACTTTAATCATTATTGCAAAGGATTTATTTTATGAAAATTTTTACTTAACCACATATCCATAAGCTCATCTTTATGTATTTCAGCCCATGCCTGAACAAGTTTTAGTTTGCTAATTGGCAAATCGCCATTGAGTATTGCACCATTTTCGACAAGAATATTAGCTTCAAACTCGCTATATTTCACTTTGAAAATGTGGTGGATTATGATCGTTAAAAAACATATAGATCACGATTCCATAAAAACGGCTAATTTCAGGCATATTAACAATTTGTATTATAGTTGATTAAGACAAAAATCAATTAACGTTGCAAATATACAAAACATCTTTCTGATGGAATAACAATACACGCTGAAATATTGTTTGCAGATAAAAAATCACGGCTGAACTTCAATTATTGAGATTCAGAAGTGATTTTAATATGTAAGGCAGAACATGACTTTTCACAGACCGTAGTTAAAGAAACTACGGACAGCTGCCAGTGCGAGATTATGAAATTCAAACGATTGTTTTACTTCTTTTTACGGTTCTACTTTTAACTTTAATAGGGCTTATACGTAACAATTTCTGTTGAAATAAATAGGCTGAAATTGCATTATCTTCTTCAACAGTCAAGGCATCCTGACCGCCAACAAAGTCAACATCTAA
>JAIFKX010000175.1 GCA_020049335.1 Paludibacter sp.
CTTTGTACAGCGACCGAACTTATTTGTTTACCGAAGTGCCAGCAATACTTAAAAATGCCGAATACATTGTGTGGAAAAACGATTATAAAAACTACGCAACTAATCCAATGTTAAGTTTCAGTGTCAATACCAACGGAACTGTTTACATTGCTCACGACGACCGATTGATTCGTCCTGCTTGGCTAACAGCTAATTATAGTATTACTAATTTCAGCTTTGCAGTGCCCGATACACGCATGACACTGTTTTCGAAAATTGTCAAAAATGGTGATGTAATTAGTCTTGGAGAAAATCACAATCAGGGAGGTTTAAACAACTCAACACTTTACATCCCATTTTTTGTGCCTGATGCACCTTCGGAAATTGATAATTTAGAAGCAGCATCTGAAATCAAGTTTTTCAATACAAACAACCAATTGAATATAGAAATCCCAACTGTGCTTTTGGGTGCTAATTGTGTCGTTTCGGATATTTCGGGGCGAGTTGTAAAAACAATACAAATTAACCATGAGTTTACACAAATTCAATTACCAAAGGGTTTTTATGTGGTGCAAATAATTAAAAATCGGCAAACTATTTACAAAAATAAACTTATTATGTAAAGGAAGATTTAGTTTTAATATTTAGAAGACGAAAGTAACTTCAAGTCCCCTTTAGGGGATATAGGGGCAGAAAAGCAAATTATTTTCAAATGCCCCAAGCCCCTAAAGGGGATGTAATATTAGCATCGTCTCTGATGTTTAATTTTTAATCAGTCAAAGTAGAAGTAAATAAAGATATCAATAGCAATTTATGAAATTCAAACAATTTTCAATCTTCCTGATGTTGTGTTTTGCAACAACATTTTTTGCTCAAACTGCTACCAACACATTCTACATCGACCCCATAAAAGGCAATGATGCAGCCACAGGAACATCTAAATCGCACCCTTTTCGAACAATTTCACAGGCTCAAAAAGCTTTACGAAAGGCAATTCCAACCATGAATTCTGATATTTATGTTTGGCTAAGCGGTGGCGATTATCAATTGACCGAACCAATCGTTTTCAGCAACGAAGATGGTGGAAAAAATGCTTATAAAGTCATTTACAAAGCCTGTAAAAATGAACAGGTGAACATTCACGGCGGCATGACTGTAAATGGTTGGAAACTATTTGATAAAACTAAAAATATCTGGTGCGCTACCATACCAGCAGGATTGGAAAGCCGTCAGCTATTTGTAGACGGTGTACGCGCGCAACGTGCCCGCAGCATTGGCAACGAGAAACGCTGGATAGTATCGGATAGCATTGGTCATTTAACCTCCGATTTATCTTTCTTGAAATGGAAAAATCCATCAAATATAGAATGTGTGTATCGCGAAATATGGACTGCACCGCGCTGTGGAGTTGAGCAATTCAAACAAGTGAACGACACAACTTTACGCATAGAAATGAAGCAACCCGGGTGGCGTTATTGTCGCAATAAAGGCATTACCTCGGCTCGTACGCCTTGGTATTTCGAAAATGCCTACGAATTGATGGACGAATCAGGAGAATGGTATTTGGATAAAACGGGAGCAATTTCAGGTAAAGCGAATACCTTATTTTATAAACCTAATGATAATCAAGACATTAATAAATTGAATTTCAACCTGCCACTTGCCGAAAAACTTTTTGTGGTAAAAGGCGAATCAGCTGAAAAACCCGTACAAAACTTAATTTTCGAAGGGCTGAATTTCAGTTATACCACTTGGCTGCGCCCCAATGGCAACAACGGCCATTCCGACGCCCAAAACAATGTGCTGCGCGAAACAAAATCGGCTCATGGCGAAATGATGGCTGATGGCGCTGCACTTTCACTCCATTTTGCCCATAATATTAAAGTAGAAAATTGCAGTTTTACAAAACTTGGGTGCGCCGGAATTAATATGTTTGCCGGTTGTAAAAACAATGTGGTGAACCGTTCGTATTTTTACGATATTGCAGCCTCAGGCATACAAATGGGCGATTACAAGCGTTGGAAAGAATTGGATAGCGATGATAGTCATTTCCCCGTCAACAAAAATGTAGTATTGAGTGGCAACAAAATCACTAACAACCACATCGAAAATTGTGGCGTGGAGTATCGTTCGTCTACGGGTATAGCGGCGGCATTTCCAGTGGATATGCTCGTACAAGGAAATACAGTAATGAATATGCCTTATTCCGGCATGCATATCGGTTGGGGCTGGACCACTTTTCCTCAAACGGTAATGAAAAACAACCGCATCAGTCATAATTTTGTGCAAAACGTGATGCTCGAACTAGCCGATGGAGGCTCCATTTATACACTCGGAGGCAACGAAAAAGACCAATGGAGTTATATAAACGACAATTATATGAACCGTGTAATGTGGGGACAATGCGTGTATATGGACAACGGAAGTTCGTTTTTCAAAATTGATAACAATGTGTACAAAGATGGCGACGATTACAATGTAAAAATTAACTCGGGCAGTCACGATATACATGTTACAGGCGTTTATTCTAACAAAAAACAAGATTTGGTAGGCAAAACAGGATGTTACAATTACAGCATCGACAGTACGCAAATTTTTAGCGAAGAAAACAAAGCAATGGTGGACAATATCCGCAAAAATGCAGGTGCTTTTGAGCATTTCCAACAAGCATGGAGTGTATACCCCAACTTATTGACTTACGAAGCCGAACATGCCGAAGTGGGTGGAAAAGTGTATGCTACAGCTGGCATTGGCACACAGGTTTTTGGTTATTCGGGCATGGGCTTTTTGGCGGGTTTCGACCGCAAAGCACTGGGCGAATTGGTGTTTAAATTTAATGTTTCGAAAGCAGGAAATTATAGGCTTGTACTGAAATATTCTGCCGGAAAAGGCTGGGAAAACAAGATTCAATTAGCTGTAAATAAGACGAAAAGTCGCGAGTTGATTTTGAAGCCAACTCCATCGAAAAGTGATTGGAAAAACAGCATTACAACCGTAAAACTCAAAAAAGGAGTGAATACTGTTCGTGTTTTTAGTACAGAAATCAACACAAGTTTCTTGTTTTTTGATAAAATGTGTTTGATAAAAGAAAAATGAATTTTAATAATAAAAAGCGATTCGTCGATTACTTTGCTATAAATAGTTAGTATTTAGTTCTTTGAATTGCCTCCAGCTTTAGCTGGAGGATGAAAAAATAATTTACATTTATTGGCTTTAGCCAAATGATTATATTTAGAATTTTGGCTAAAGCCCTAATTATTTATGCATTCTTAAGAATGGGCTAAAGCCCAATCCAATTCAAAACTGTATTTTTAATAAGTTTGTGTTTGCAAAAATCAACATTTCAAATATGCTTAAAAAATCAATTCTTTATAGCTTAATCTTTTGGTTTATTGCAACAACAACTTCAGCAGACAGCTATCGTTTTGGCAGTATAAAAACCAACGATGGTTTGTCCGACAATCAGGTAAATTGCATCTTGAAGGACAGTAAAGGTTTTATATGGCTCGGCAACCGAAACGGATTGAACCGCTTTGATGGAACGAAAGTAAAAGTGTATCAGCACAATAAAGACGATTCGTGCTCTATTCCCAACAACTATATTTTAGCTATCGAAGAGGCACATGATATGCGACTATGGATTCGCACATTTAGTGGCGTGGTTATTTTTAATCCGGCTACCGAAAAATTCGACCGCAATATTCAAGCAGAATACATTCGTTGGGGTAATAAAGATGGGGAATTGACTTTTCAGAATATTGATAGTCATAAAAATATTTGGCTCACGGGGCGTGATTTTTTATATTGCTACGATGTAAAAAAAATGATTTTTTTAAAGTTTCCAAAAAACAAAAAATACATAAAGCAATATGGTAATATTCAAAATATTGTTTCTCAAAAAAATCGTTATTGGATAGTTTACTTCAACGGTTTTATCGAAGAACGCGATTATGTAACTCACAAGTTAATAAAGGAATATAATATTTTAGCCAATTTTGATTCGAACACGATAGAGTCCTTCAACCGGCTTTTTGTGGATAGCGAAAGCAATTTATGGTTTTACAGTATGAGTGATGGCATAGCCTACTACAACCGAAAAGCGAATAGCTGGACAAAGTTTATAAAAAACCCGAAACAGCTATCCATAACAAGCAATATTATCAATCAAATTGCCGAAGACAAAAACGGCTTGATTTGGATTGCAACCGACCAAGGTGGTTTGAATATTTACAACAAAAAAACAGGAACGTTTCAGCAAATTAATTACGACGAAAACAATGTACATGGCATTTCGCATAACTCGCTTCAGTGCGTGTATTGCGACAATATGGGCATTATGTGGATAGGAACATTTAAGCAGGGACTGAATTTTTATCATCCCAATATTCTTAAATTCGAAACCGAAAGGGCTTCAAATAACAATGCTTACAGTCTGCCTTTCAACGATGTAAATGTATTTTTGGAGGATAGAGCAGGTAACTTATGGCTAGGTTCCAATGGATATGGCTTGGCTCGCAAAGATAAAGTTACGGGTAAATATACCGTATTCAAACATCAACCATCAAATCCCAATTCGCTGCCAGGCAATGTGATTGTGTCGTTGAAAACCGATGCACAGGGGCGTATCTGGATTGGTACTTATCTTGGTGGGCTGAGTTGTTACGATGGACGTAAATTTATAAATTTCACGCGTAACGCACAGAACAAGAATAGCTTATCCTCCAACAGTATATGGGATATTGCATTCGAACCAAACGGAAATATTTGGTTAGCTACACTTGGTGGGGGCGTTGATGGTTTCGACTCAAAAATGAATCGGATTGCCCATTTGGATGTAGGTGGTGGTGCATTAAAATCGCAATTTGTAATGTCGCTCACAATGGATTATCCATTTCTGATTATAAGTTCGGCTGGTGGTGTTGACACATATAACCTTGTTGAAAACAGATTCGACAATTTATTCGACTACCAAAAAGGCGAAAAAGAGTTAGTGAGTAGTCATGTGAATTTGGTATTTAAAGACAGCAGAGGTTTGTATTGGACAGGAACACTGGAAGGATTGAACTGTTATAATCCTCAAAACAAGGAACTTTTATTGTATACCGAAAAGGATGGTTTACCCGATAATGTAATTCAGACAATAGTAGAAGACGAAAATTCGGACTTGTGGATTTCGACGGTAAAAGGTGTGTGCCAATTACGTTTTACAGATAAATCGAACGATTTCAAACCACTTTTTGTGAGTTATAACGAAAAGGATGGACTCGAAAATTCGACCCTTAATTACAAGGCAGCCATACGAACCTCGAAAAACCGAATTTATTTTGGTGGTGTAAGTGGTGTTAATTATTTTGATTTAAATAAACTGAAAAACAAGGTGAATGAAGGGAATATTGTATTTACCAATTTTCAGATATACAATCAGAATATAGTAACCGGAAAGAAATACGACGGTCAGCTGGTTTTGGAAAAAAGCATTACCGAAGCTCCAAAAATAACACTCCGACACAGTCAAAATTTCTTTTCCATCGAATTTGCAGCGCTTAATTATTACATGCCGCAGGTTACACATTACCTCTATAAACTCGATGGATTTAATTCGAAATGGATTAAAACCAACGAAAACAATTCGCTGGCTACATTTACAAACCTGAGTCCCGGAAAATATACCCTTACCGTAAAGGCTGTTTACAAAGGTGGTGCTGTGAGCAAAAACGAAGCACAAATACAACTCGTTGTACTTCCACCTTGGTGGCTATCGGGCTGGGCAAGGTTTGGCTACTTTATGCTTATTTTGTTGGCACTTTATTTTGCTTACAGGCAGTTGCAGGTACGTATTAAACGCAATCAGGAACGCATGGATGCCGAAAAGGAACATCATTTGGACGAAATGAAATTGCAGTTTTTCACCAATATTAGCCACGAATTTCGCACGCCTCTTACATTAATACTTACGCCGCTCGAAAATTTAATAAATCAAACTTTCGACACACACGTTCGTGGTCAGTTAGAAATGATGCGCCGCAATGCCAATCAATTACTCACCTTGGTAAATCAGGTACTCGATTTTCGCAAACTCGAAATTACCGGTCAGGAACTGGTTGATGTTAAGGGAGATATTGTAGATTTTAGCAAAGAATTATTCCTTTCGTTCAACGAAGGATTCGACAAAAAGCATATCTCAGCTCGGTTTTCAAGTCCTGTAAAGTCGCTTTGGGTAAATTTTGATAGTGATAAACTTCGAAAAATTCTCACAAACTTACTCTCAAATGCATTGAAATTTACACCGGAGCATGGTGAAGTAAAACTCGATATTTTGGTGGATTTACAGCACGAATCGAAACGAGTAGTTGTACGATTTGATGTTATGGATACCGGAATTGGCATTGCCGAAGAATATCAGCAACGTGTTTTCGATAGTTTCTATCAGGTGCCACAAACCACTCAATCGCTTCAGGGGAGTGGTATAGGATTAAATTTGGTAAAAAAATACATCGAATTAATGCACGGAAACATTGAATTAAAAAGTGAACCCGGCAAAGGAAGTACCTTTAGTGTTATTGTTCCGCTCGAACTTATCGAGTCGTCGCACGATTCAGCACTTTATGTTCGCAAAAAGAACAATCCGTATATTCATAAAAACGAGACAATTAACCCAAATTTACCAACATTGCTACTTGTAGAAGACAACGAGGATGTGCGCACCATTTTACGTGATATTCTGACGGAAATTTATCAGATTGTTGAAGCCGAAAACGGTCAGTCAGGACTTGAAAAGGCGCAGGAAATAGTGCCCGACTTAATTATTTCGGACTTAATGATGCCCGTGATGGATGGCATGGAAATGTGTAAAGCGCTGAAAGCCGATATTCGCACCTCGCACATTCCTATTTTAATGCTTACAGCTAAAATGTCCGACGAAGCAAAAATGCAAAGCCTGCAAATTGGTATTGAGGATTATATTACCAAGCCATTCAATATGGAATCGTTGCTACTCAAAGTGCAAAACATCAAAAACCGGCAACGCGCTTCACAACAAAGTTTTCAGAATAAAATGGAAATTACTACCAAAGAAATCCAAATCACTTCGCTCGACGAAAAACTGATTCAGAAAGCAATTTTGTTGGTCGAAGATAATATTTCGAATGCCGAATTTTCGGTAGAGGAATTAAGTCAACTCCTGAATATGAGCAGGGTGAATTTATATAAAAAGATGCTTGCCATTACCGGAAAATCGCCTATTGAATTTATTCGCATCATACGCCTCAAACGTTCGTTGCAGTTATTAGAAAAAAGCCAGCTCACAGTAGCCGAAATAGCTTATGAAGTGGGATTCAATACGCCGCGCTATTTTAGTAAATATTTTAAAGAAGAATATAAACTAACACCAAGTGAATATCGCGAAAAAGCTGTAGTTTTAAATAAAAATTAAGCAAATAAATAGCCTCCTGCTTTAGCTGGAGGTAAAATAGAAAATTGGTCTTTATTGGCTTTAGCCGAATTCCTAATTATAAATAATTTGGCTAAAGCCCAATCCAATTGATGCCAAGCCTCTATCTCGAAGACAATGAGGTACTAATCTCAGGCTCTTATCAATTTGACCATATATTTGTATCATTTTAGGTAGCTCCATCATTATTCGAACCGCTACTTTTGTGTTAGTTAATTTACACAAAGTACATGAAAAAAACATTCTTACTACTCGCAGCGGCTTTTTGCACAATTGTGTTGTGGTCGCAAAGTAAAATTACCGGTAAAGTAACCGACGAATCGGGGCAGCCACTTATTGGCGTTTCGGTTATGGAAAAAGAAACTACCGGCCCTGCAACCAACGGAACTGTTACCGATTTGGATGGATTTTATTCCATTGCACCCAAAAAAGCACAGGGCGAACTCGTATTCTCTTATATAGGTATGAATTCCGCCGTAAAATCCTTCAAAGCAATTTCAGTAATCAATGTCAGACTTACTTCGTCGGCAATTAGTATGGACGAAGTAGTGGTTGTAGGTTACGGCTCGCAGCCTAAAGTGAGTGTGGTAGGTGCAATATCTACCGTTACTACCAAAGATTTGGTGCAAAGTCCGGCTGCCAACCTTAGTAACGCATTAGCAGGTCGCTTAACAGGTTTAACAACAGTTCAAAATACCGGACAACCCGGAAAGGACGATGCCAGCCTTTATATTCGGGGTCGAAGTACCTGGGTAAATGCCAGTCCGCTATTTATTGTGGATGGTGTGGAACGCGATAATTTCACGCAGGTAGATGCCAACGAAGTTGAATCCATTTCTATCCTGAAAGATGCCTCGGCCACAGCAGTTTATGGAGTTCGTGGTGCCAATGGGGTTTTGATTATTACCACCAAACGCGGTCAGGAGCAGAAGCCCGAAGTGAGCCTTTCTGCCCAATATGGTTTGCAATCCCCTACCCGACTGCCCAATTATCTTCGTTCGTACGAAACAGCAAAATTACGCAACGAATCGTATTTAAACGATGGCTATACAGCCGAGCAATTGCCTTTTCAGCCGGCTGCGCTCGAAGCTTTTCGTACCGGTTCCGATCCCTATCATTACCCCGATGTGGATTGGTACGACGAAGTATTGCGCAAATCAACTCCTCAAAGTCAATACAACGTAAATGTACGTGGAGGTACAAAAACCGTTCGTTATTTTGTATCATCGGGTTATTTTTTTCAGGATGGTTTGTTTAAAACCGAAGATCATGACAACTACAACACCAACTTTAGATACAACCGTTTTAATTTCCGTTCAAACCTCGATATTGATGTTTCGAAAGAGTTGACACTTTCGCTTAGTATTTCGGCTCGTATGGAAGATACCAACGAAGCAGGGAACTCATCGTACAGCGGTGCCGAAAAACAAAATGCATTCGAGTCGCTCACCCGCACACCACCTTACGAAGCTCCTTTAATTCAGGCAAATGGAAAGCCGGGTATTGGAGCTATGGGCACAAATCCATGGCTGCGCATCAACGGTTTTGGCTATACTCAGAACAAAAAAGATGTGGTGGAGTCGAATGTAAATCTGCGATACAACCTCGATAAATATGTAAAAGGTTTAACTGCCAAGGCATTGGTTTCGTACGATAGCTATTACTCGCAACAATGGCGTTATTCCAAAAATACGGCCGCCTACCGACTCGACTCTGCACCCGGCGAACCCGATTTGTACACCATTGTAGGACAAGATACCGAGCTGAAATTTGCAGGTGGTGGCGCCAGCAGTTATCAAAAAATTTACCTCGAGGGTTCGTTAAATTATAAACGTTCTTTTGGAAAAAACAATGTTTCGGGTCTTGTGCTTGGCAATTTAGAAGATAAACAATTTGGTGGAACTTACATTCCGTATCGTTACATGGGTTTGGTGGCACGTGCTACTTACGACTACGATCAACGCTATTTGGCCGAAGTAAACATGGGTTACAATGGTTCCGAAAATTTTGCACGCGGCAAGCGTTTTGGATTATTTCCTTCGATTTCGGCTGGTTGGGTTATTTCAAACGAAAAATTCTTTAAAGAATCTACCACTTTCTTCGATTTTTTGAAACTCCGTGCTTCGTATGGAATGGTAGGAAACGACCGTATTGGAGGTAGTCGATTTATGTATTCCGAAGAATATTCCACACGCGATAATTGGATAGCTCCCTCAGTTCCACTTTTTGGTTATAGTGGCTCGGCTGTAAATATTGTTACACTTTCGCGCATTGCCAACCCCGACTTAACTTGGGAAAAATCGAATAAATATAATTTTGGGGTCGAAACCAACTTTTGGAATCGTAAGTTTTCGGTCAATTTAGATGGGTTTATCGAATACCGACGCGACATTTTGATGGATCGCAAGTCGCTTCCTGTTTATTTGGGCGTTACACCTCCGGCCGGAAATCTCGGACGTACACAAAACAAAGGGTTGGAGTTCGAATCAAAATTCAGTGATAAAATTGGAAATGATTTTAAGTATTGGATAAAAGGCAATTATAGTTTTGCTAAAAATAAAATTACGTATAAAGACGAGCCTGTAAACAAAATTGAATGGCAAAAAGAAGAAGGACGTACTATTGGTCAGTTCTTTGGTTATCAAGTGCTTGGCATGTTCGATATTACTGATTTTGAAACTGATGGTTCGTTGAAGAGTCAATTTGCACGCCAGTTGGTAGGCGAAGCTCCTAAGCCGGGCGATTTTCATTATGCCGATATAAATTCTGATGGTGTGGTGGACGATCGTGATAGAGTGGCGATTGGAAGTTCGGATATACCGGAATCGACTTATGGTTTTTCGTATGGCTTTTCGTACAAAAACTTCGACTTCAGTATGATGTGGCAAGGCGCATTTGGCGTTAGTCTGAATGTAACCGGCGAAAGCATGTACGAATTTTGTGAACGCGGCAAAGTGTTAGATATTCACCGTGGTCGTTGGGCGTATTACACCGACCCTTTTACGGGCGAATTGGTCGACACACGTGCTACAGCCACTTATCCTCGTCTGCACTCGCAGAGCTCCAGCCCGAACTGGACCACCAACAGTTTTTTCCTATACGATTCGAAATATTTAAAACTCCGAAATGTAGAAATTGGATATACACTGCCAAACAAAGCGCTTAAAGTGCTGGGAATAAAACAAATGCGCTTGTATGCCACGGGACAAAATTTACTCACACTTACTAAAGTAAAACAGGTCGACCCCGAAGGCCCTGGCTATGGTGGTAATAAAGAACGCGGTTGGAATTATCCACAATTGGCTATTATTAATTTTGGTTTGAACGTTACTTTTTAATTTTTTGTAAAATGAGAAAATACAGCATATATATTATTGTAATTCTGCTAATTACGCTTACTTCATGCGAAGATTTTTTGGATAAAAAATCGAGTGCATTGCTTACATCCGAACAGGTTTTTGGCGATCCGGTTCAGTTTCAAAAATTTCACGACGATATTTATACCTATTTGCATTATTGGCCGGGCGATTGGGCATGTCAATCTTTTGGTGGATTGGGTCGTATTGCTTATTCATCGTTCGAAGGGGCAACCGATTTGGCCGAAGCTTCGCGCGATGTGGCAGGTACCAATGCTGGATTTAACCTCGGTAACTGGTCGAAAAACGCTTATGGTATGCAGGTAGAACTTATTTGGCCATGGACAGGTTCGTACGCCGGCATTCGCCGCTGCAATGTGGTGCTCGAAAAAGTGGCAGCCGTTCCGAATTTATCGCCAGAAAAGGTAAATGCTTACAAAGGCGAAGCGCTTTTTTTACGTGCATTTTTCTATTCGGAGCTTATAAAACGCTTTGGAGGTGTGCCTTATATTACTAAATCGCTTTCTATCGACGAAAATATGGATTTGCCTCGCGAGCCTTACGATACCTGTGTTACAAAAATTATAAAAGATTTGGATGCTGCATTCGAACTTTTGACACTCGAAAAAGCCTCTGGACCACAGGGCGGACAGGCTGCTACCGATTTAGGTCGCCCAACCAAAGGAGCTGCATTGGCACTCAAGGCCAAAGTGTTGCTCTATGCTGCAAGTCCGCTCAATACCGAACCTTACACGGTTAGCATTGGCGACCGAAATCCAGATTTGTATTTCACCGAAACGCCCAATACCGAAGCCGAAAAACGCAATAAGTGGATTGATGCTGCAACAGCTGCTTACGAAGTAATAAAAATGGCCGAACAACAGTCGCAATACGGATTACTTGACTCTGCCAATTACAAAAATATCTTTTACGGTGATGCTACGAATAAAGAAGTGATTTTTACACGTGTGGATGGTAACTGGTCGTTTGGTGGTGGTAAAGCCCTTACAGGCTGGATTAGTTTTGCCGATTATGGGGCTTCGAAAGGCTACGGTGGTAGCGCAGGAACTTATCCAACGCAGAATTTTGTGGATATGTTCGAAATGGAAAACGGCACTATTCCTATTTTGGGATACGAAAATGGTGATGGCACCAAACCAATTATCAATCCGGCTTCGGGTTATAGCGAACAAAATATGTGGAAAAATCGCGACCCACGCTTGAAGCATATTGTACTCTGCAATCAGGATCAATGGCAAGATAGAGCGGTGGAAATGTGGTTCGACAAAGAAAATCCATCAGTTTCAGGTTCCGAAATGAAAGATGCGCGCGACTATTGCACAACCGGCTATTTATGTAAAAAAATGTGGCCTGAAGATTTACGCTCCGGGGGTACAGTTTCAGTGGCTATGAATTGGATTTGGATACGATATGCCGATGTGATTTTGTGGTATGCCGAAGCAATGAATTGGGCGTATGGACCAGATATAGACGGACTTGGAAATGGATTTACTGCCCGTATGGCACTCAACAAAATTCGTAACCGATTGAATCCACGAAGAGCAGGTATGCGTGATTTGTCAATGTCTATTACTTCGAAAGAAGCTTTTCACGAACGATTAATGAACGAACGTGCCATCGAATTTGTGTACGAAGAGCAACGCTGGTGGGACGTATTGCGCTACAAAAAAGGCGTTGAAACATTTGGGAAACCTATTTATGGCGCTCGAAACCTTCGAACTTCCACTTCGCCACTTACTTTCGAAATTACACGTCGTAAAATCGAAAATCGTGCGTTTGAAGATTACATGCACATTTATCCAATTCCTTATGCCGAGTTGGAAAAAAGTCCGAAGTTGAAACAAAATCTTGGATGGTAGGAAATGAAAAATACTGCCCCAAGCCCCTAAAGGGGCATAGCCGTCAAGCTAAGAAATATTTTCAAGAAGGGGATATTTCATTTAGTGGTTTATTTACTGCCCCTACCCCCTAAAGGGGAACAGAAATTAGTATTGATAAT
>JAIFKX010000178.1 GCA_020049335.1 Paludibacter sp.
ATAGCCATTGAAGCTGCAATAGCGGCCGTTTGACCCAACACCATAAACACTGGCTCCATGCGGATAGAACCAAAAGCAATGTGCGTTGCCGAGAGTGCAACAGGGACTAAAAGGTTGGTACATTCATTCGCTTTGGGAACGATGGAGCGGTATGAAATTGGGTATGGCGGAAAACCTCCCACTTGTACATCGCCTTCGTTTTTCACCATTCCATTCACCACAATCCGCTGACAATTATGGGAATCCATCGTATAGGCCGCTAATCCAATGCCATCGGTTACAGTTGTTTTTCCAATACAATTGTTTTCAGTCATTACATATTCACCTATCATTCGCCGACCTTCACGCACATAAATTTGATGCGGAAAACCTCCATTATCGGTAAATTCATCTTTGGCATAGCCCCAACTTTTCATTTCGTTGCGAAGCTCTGCGGGCACCGATGAATCGTTGCCGAGAAAAAACAACAGGCCTTTGATGTAATTTTCGTGCGCTTTGGCAATGGTTTTACGCGTAGCAAAATCAGCTTCCACATAATTCCAATTTTCGCCAATAAAATCGGTTGAAAACGGACCCATATTATTTATGTCGGTTTTGCCATTGGGCATTTGGTTTATCAACAAATACGACTTTAGAATATGTTTCCAACCTAAGCCAACGCGCTGTGCAATAACACGTTTCAGCAATTCATATTTTGAAGGGTCATAATCGAAAGGAGCAGTTATCGGTATAAAATTATTTTTATTTTGGGTTAAACAAAACCGGAAATTGTAAGCTTGCATCTTATTATCGCCTGTGCCGTTGATCTGAAAAACTTCTTTTTGAATGCCGTAGCAAAGTCCACTGCTTGAGTCGTTTGGAACAATATAAGGAGAAATTCCATCAGGGAACTGGTGTTTTTCTTTCAGTTGAACGCCGTTCAATGTTTCACCATACAACGTATTGTCTTCGCGCCCAAGCATATACGAAACACCGGCTTTTGCCATCAAATCGCCTTCGTAAGTGGCATCGATAAACATTTTTGCTTTTACACGAATTTTGTCAGTTGAATTATTGGACGTATTGCTAAATTCAACCTCTTTTATCTTTCCATTACATTTGAAAACCGAAGTCAGTTCATACTTCTTAATCAACTCAATCTGAGTATTTTTCAGATAAGAATTGAAAATATCGAGCGCTACATGAGGCTCAAATTTCCACATCTCAAACTCACCGTAATACTTTCCCAATTGGCGATAAAAATCGCGCGAAATACCTGTAACGGCAAATTTATTGCCGATGTCAGTTTCGCCCAAACCACTGGTGGATAAGCCACCTAAATAGTTGGACGGTTCGATAATCAAAGCTTTTTTGCCTAATCTATCAGCCGAAACGGCCGAAATAATTCCAGCCGATGTGCCACCATAAATGCAAATATCGGTTTCGATGGTTTTGGCATTGAGTTGCAAGGCTAATAAAAACAAGAATGCGAATACTGTTTTACTTTTTTTCAAATCTTCAAATTTTCTCATTTTCATATCTTATTATTTATAAACAGGCATATTTCCTGTAAAATCAATATCAAACGATGAAATTCCATCGCTAACTTTCATCACTCCATTCTTTACTGTCAAATAAGGACTTTGATATACTGCACTATTGGTAAATTTTTCAAAATCAATGGTTTTTCCATTCAGTTTGGCTTGTGGACGAAGTTTATCTGACTGATAGCGCATTTCCATTTTATCGCCAAAAGCCGATTGATAAATGGCGGTTTTAGTTTGAGGCGAAAAATTTAATTTCGTGGACTTTTGCAAAAAAATATCCCATGCTTCCAAAGTTTCAAAACGACTTTTTTCGGCTGTTTCTAGTACATAACCTGACACATCGTCTGCAAAACTAATCACATTATTTTCGGTGAAAAAAGTCTTTGCCTCTACATTTTTCATTTCACTAACAATTGATTTTGAAGGCGAAATATTAAAACTGGCATTGCTATTCAATGGAATTACAGCAACCCACGCATGGGGGGTTTCGAAATAAAATTTGCCATTCAGCTGAATTGGTTTTAGTTCATTGGGGTGAATAAACCAAGTAGATGCACTATTTTTGCTAACATTCCAAAATTGGTCAATAGAAGCTGGATCATTCAAATCCGGAAAATTCACTTTGAGCAATGGTTTGCAAGCATATTTCTGTCGGGCATACGATTCAAAATTTTTAGGATGGTCGGCAAATGCTAAGTGCCAATAATTTGCCCGCTCAATGCCCGCTGGAGTTGGAGGATATGAAATGTCAATACTTGCATTCAATTCTGTGGGCGCAGTCATTACAATCATCGTTCCTTTAGCGTGCAAGGTTTGTGTATATGGGCTATGACCTGAAGTGGAACCACGCAATGGCTGTCCACCACTGAAACATAGTGGGTGAGCTTCTCCTTTTGCCACCAACGACCAAATCATTTGCTGATTTGGGTTGTCCACAATGCTGTTCTGCACATTTCCCAACGCATAATTTTGCGAACAATAAAAACTTTCGGCAAAAGCCATCGATTTGTCGATATGGTAAAACGGGCGACTCATTTTTGACTCAAAAGGCAAAGAAATTTTCTTTTGAATAATGTTCAAAATAACTTTATTTGGACGATATGTGGTTGTCGCAATGTGAATCGGGATTTCAGCATTTTTAAAATCCCAACTACCCACTCCGGCAAAAATCCACAACATAATTTGCATTTCGCTCGGTTTTCCATTAGCTAAATAACCGCGTTTTTGTGCTCCCGCTATCACGCCATTCACCGTTTTAAGTCCGTAAGTTGCAAAATAATAATCCAACGCAAATTTCGCCAATAAACGTGTTTCGACATCGGGCGAAAAATCGTACAAATTCAGAAAACCTTCAATGCTATGTGGATAATAAATCTCAGAATCGTACTCGCCATTGCCCGAAACCAAAAGCTTTTTCAAAAAATTGCGCAACATTTCTTTGGTCAGCTGTGCTGCTTCTGTAGCAGGAATTCCTGATATTTTAGCCGTATCGGGGAATAATTGAGCATACAAGAGTCCGCTTGTTCGCCACATAATTTTGTGATTTTCGGTACCTCCTTCAATTTCATTTCCGCCTAATAAATAACCCGTTTGCCCCACTAAATTATGCGGAAATGAAAGTTTCAACCATTTTTTTCCATCATCGGATACACGTGTATCTTCGCTGTAATTAGCTACGGCTTGGCGAAATTTCAATTTCCATGCTTCGCCCATTGAGTTAGCAAACAAAGGGTAAAAACGTGCCCAATTTTTTGCCGCAAAATGATATTGCTGACTTAAATTACCAGGTATTGATAAAAATGATTTTACTTCTTTTACCTTACGTCCTAAAAGCATAGAAGCTGTTGCTGGTGGCAAATCGTACTTCAAGGGGTCGCCTCCAAAAGCTGTTATTTCACCTCGCTCGTTACGCTGTTTCGCTGCAAAATAATCGGTGGAAGGTTGTTTGTATTTTTTGCCTGTATAAGGCGAAATAATTTCGTCACCTTCAATAGCATACTTATATACAGGCAATCCTGTATCGGGACATTTGGACAATGATAAGCTTATTTTTCCAAAACCTCTATCAGCCAAAATGGTCAACGCATTTTTGATGCGAAGTTGAAAACCAGCTTCGTCGGGATAGCTGGCAACTTCGTACACCTTTTGGGCTGTTGTAAACAATGATATTGTTTGCAAAAACACAACTAGAATTATTAATCTACTGAAACTCATTTTATTAATTTCAAATCAAATTTGGAAACATTAGATGAACTTCCACCTACATAAATTTCAAAATCACCTGATTCTAAAAGTGTATTTCCGTCCATATCGTAAAAGCTGAAATCGTTGGCTGTGAGTGCAAATCTCACTTGTTTTTCTTCTCCCACTTTCAAAGCAACTTTTTCAAAAGCTTTCAATTCTTTCACCGGTCTGATATAGGAAGCAGCAAGGTCGCGAATATATAATTGTACCACTTCACCACCGTCGTATTTTCCAGTATTTTTGACAGTAATATTTACATTTACAATATCTGATTTCGAAAAAGTGGTTTTATCTGTTTTTAAATCAGAATATGCAAAAGTGGTGTAACTCAAACCGTAACCAAATGGGAAAAGTGCTTCGTTAGGAATATCGCGGTAGCGCGCAAACCAATTTCCAGAGCCATCGGCCGATGTAGGTCTTCCAGTGTTGAAATAATTGTAATAAACCGGAATTTGACCTTCGTCAACAGGAAAACTCATCACCGTTTTAGCCGATGGGTTGTAGGCTCCTGTAAGGACATCGGCCAAAGCGTTACCAGTCTCGGTTCCTGGAATCCAGCATTGCAAAATGGCATCAGCTAATCCGGTAATTTGTGTCAAAACCATTGGTCTTCCGCTACTAACTAGCGCTACTATTGGTTTGCCAGTTTTGCGTAGTTCAGTCAATAAACGTTGTTGGCCTAATGGGATTTTTATGTTCGCAAGAGAACGGTCTTCGCCAGCTTTATTGCCCGATAGCCCAATATTAACAAGCAAAACATCCGCATTTTTTGCAACTTCAAGTGCTGCATTTATAAGCGAATCTGTAGTTGTGGCATCTGAACTGTATCCTTCTGAATATTTCAGGTTTGGAAATTTAGCCGATAATCCTTCGAACATCGAAACCGCTTGATTGTAATCACCTTTTGCAACCCAAAAATCAAACATATCTGCTTTACTTTTAGCATAATAGCCGATTAATGCTACTTTTGTATTGGTTTTCAATGGCAACAATTCTTTTTCGTTTTTTAGCAAAACCATGCTACTGCAAGCTGCTTTGCGGGCAATTGCTCTATTCGATGCTGACAATGATTCACTCTTTTCTCTCGCTTCGTTTGAATAACGATAGGAATTATCGAATAGTCCCAATTTGAATTTGTAATACAAAATTCGTTTCACAGCCTCGTCCAGAACTTTGATGGAGACCTTACCCTCTTTTATCAGCTGAGGCAAGTATTGAATGGATATTGAACTGTTCATTTCCATCATCCCTCCACCATTTATGGCTTTTGCTAAGGCGTCTTGATTATTGGCAGCATAACCGTGATTTATCATTTCAGTATATGTGTCCCAATCGCTTATTGCAAAACCTTTGAATTTGAATTTGTCTTTCAAAATAGTTTTATTCAAATAGACATTTGCCGTTGACGGTACACCTTCGAATACATTGAACGAATTCATAATGGTCGCTGCACCCGCTTCAATGGCAGCTTTGTAAGGAGGCAAATATTTATTCCAAAGGGCAAAACGCGAAACGTCTACATGTCCATATTCTTTACCAGCCTCTACTGCACCATAAGCTGCAAAATGTTTTACACAAGCCATAAGGTGCTTTCCGTCAGACAAATCGCCCTGAAATCCACGCACACGAGCTGCACCAATCAATCCGCCAAGATAGGGATCTTCTCCAGCACCTTCCATTACTCGTCCCCAACGTGGGTCGGTGCTAATGTCGCACATGGGTGCAAATGTCCAATGTAGCCCAGCAGCAGTAGCTTCGGCAGATGCTACGGAGGCATTTTGCTCAATGGCTTTCAAGTCCCAACTGCATGCTTCTGCCAATGGAATTGGAAATATAGTTTTGTACCCATGTATTACATCTTTTGCAAAAAGCAAGGGAATGCCCAGACGACTTTCTTCAACAGCTACTTTTTGGTGTTTAAGTGTATAAGCCGCACCTTCCAAATTGAGATAAGAGCCGACTTTACCATCCCTAATCTCCTGCATAACAGGAGCCTTGTTTCCGAGAGGTGCGGCAGGGCCTGTTAATGTACCCGCATTCAATTGGTTAAGCTGCCCCACTTTCTCTTCAATGGTCATACGTTTCATCAAATCAGCAATGCGCTTTTCGATAGGTGCATTGGGATTTTTGTAAAGCATTTTTCTGTTTTCAAATTGTGCGAGCGCGATAATGTTAACCCAAGAAAACCCCATGATTATTAGATACTTAAATTTACTTGACATTTATATTTATATAATTAAATTAGTTAGCAAAAATGATACTGAAAAAACGTTTTAAAGTCTGCGACGTTTAAAAGTTTTTCCAAACAGTTACAGCTCCTGGCGCAAGCGTTTTTTCACCCAACACAATTTGTTGATTTGTTGTTAATTTCAACTCGTAATTCTCCGACGAATAATTCACTGCTACCCAATATCCGTCACGCCATTCCACAAAAACATAATCGGGTAAATCGAGAATTTGGGCGCCTACTGTTGTGTAAAGTTTTCGCAAAACAGCCTCCTCCAATCCTTTATCTTTCGATTCCACACCGACATAAATCACTGTACCTTTTCCTAAATTTCGTTTTATTACACATGTTTTTCCAACATAAAACTGGTCGGTGTATGTAGCCCATGTTTCGGTGTTCTTTTCAGGCAAAAGAAAATCGCCCCACACATTCCACTGAAATTTTTCACTACCAAAACTTATGTTTCCTATTTCGCTTGGCGGCAATTGGTCGAAACCGTCGATTTTAGCACCTATCAAATTCCAAATAGGTTTTTGAAGCATCGTTTGCCACAAATGACTGTTATTGTCTTTCATACCTGTACGCACCGAAAGTACCAAATGTCCGCCATCGCTCACGTATTTTGTCCATTTGCGAATCACCGTTTCGTCCACCATTTCGAAAGCCGGTGCTACCATAAACGGATATTTTCGCACATCAAAACTATCTGTTTCAGCGATAAAAGTTACGGGGCAAGCCATGGATTTCAACTTTTGGTAGTAGCTATAATAATGTCGCCACGTATCCCAAGAGTTAGTTACTTTGGTGGTTTCCATCGACATCAAATTGTCTTGTTTCCACAGAAAAGCAGTTGTTCGCCCAGCTACTTCGGCAGGAATTTGAACTGATTTTGAATTAATTTTCAGCGCATTAATTTCTTTAATGGACTGTACATATTCTTGTCCACCTGGCGATACCGTTACACCATCGGTTTCCATAATTCCTTTGTGAAACTGCTCGCTGCCAAACAACGGTTGACGAAAACGATAGGTGCAAATAAACTTTTCGCCCAGCCCAAAGCAATGCCAAATCCACATGCGCACTGCACCGGGCAGTGGTTGTGCGTTCCATTGTCCCCAGTTAATTTGTCCGGGCTGCAATTCCATAATGCCCGTAAATCCTTTCATCGACCGTGCCATTTCGCCCGAAAACGAAAGTTCCATGCCACTTCCCAACCGAAAACCCAAGTTGCCTTTGGGTGCATCTAAATAAGTTGACAACAAATACATGGTGTGCGATGCAAAATCGAGGTCGTTGCGACTACGAAACAAGTCGACCGATGGTAGAAACTTGTAGTAAGCAAAATTGGTAGTAATCCATTGATTGGGCGAAATACTTGATCGTAATAAATTAGATTGAAAACGGAGTGCGGCAGCTAAAGCATCAGCTGTGTAGCGTTTGAAATCAAGAAAAACGTGCGGATTAGAATTGTGGTTTTTTACATTCGGAATCGCAATTTGCTCGAAATTATTGTAAGTAAAACTCCAGAAAGCTGCCCCCCAAGCTATGTTGAGTTTATCAATCGTACTGTATTTTTTCTTCAACCACACCCTAAAATCGGTTTGTGCAAAATCGGAATAATCATAAAAGCCTTCGATATGCGGTTCATTATCAATTTGCCAACCACATACTGCTGGATTTTTCCCGTAACGACGAGTCATCTCGTCCACTACTTTTTTGATATAAGCTTGATAAATAGGATTTGCCCCATTGGCATTCAAGCGCATACCGTGGTTAACCGTAAAACCGGCCTCATCTTTCACTAAAATTTCGGGGAGTTTCTGGGTAAGCCATACCGGTGGACAAGGACTTGGTGTGCACATTACTACTTTCAAACCGTATTTGGAAGCAAGTTCAACATTTTTGTCAAGCCATGCGAAATCAAATTTCCCTTCCTCTGGTTCTATTCTTGCCCACGCAAATTCGGCAAAATGTGTGAATTCAAAACCAAGTTCCGACATGCGTTTTAAGTCACGTTCCCATTGGCTTTCGTCCCAATGTTCTGGATAATAGTACGCACCAATGGGCATTACCGACTTGCCGAGATTTAATTTAATTGGGAGTTGGCATTGTGCCGAAAACACAATGAGTGAGAAGAATACGTAAAAAAGTGTTTTTTGCATGGTATATTTAGAATAAGGTCATCACCAAAAAAAAATAGCATAAACTATTATTCAGACGGTTTTATTTAGGATTCACCTTAAATGAAAATCAAACAAATTCAGGTTTTTGTGCATTTTTTACGTCTAAAAGTTGAAACATAAAATTTAAAATCATGGTAATAAAAATTCAAAATATACTTTTTCTCTTTTTTTTAGCATTTCAAAGTTCATTTTATGGACAAAAAGTGGTGGATTTATCTGGAATTGAAACACGCGAAAAACGATACCAAATCAAGTATATCGACTCTATTGCTTTTTTGTGTACCGACACAGTTTACAGAGAATACCTGCAATGCAAAAAAATAGCTAAAAATGAACCTGCAAAAGCTGTGCTTTCACTTTTGGATAAAAAGGTGAACTTTGTGGTTAAAAACATAGCCAAATCGAATTCAAAAAACGAAAAAGTAGTTCTTTGGCAAATCTACAATATGGGGTACATTATTCAAACTAACAAAGGAAGTATTGGAGTGGACATTCATTGCCGTGACGCCAAACGATTTGCAAAACACATTGATGCATTGCTAATTACACATGCACATTTTGATCATTACCGAAATGATTTGATTGACGAAATGAAAAGGCTAAATAAACCTATTATCAGTAATTGGGTTGAAAACACCTACAAAACTGATACAGTGCGAACTTATACAATCGGCAATTTCAACATCACCACTCAGTTGGGCAACCATTATTTTTGGAAAAAGGAAAGCAATAATGATATGCTGATGTTTGAAATAGAAACCAATGGCGTAAAAATTCTGCATACGGGCGATAATAGTAGTGTAGAAAAACTTGTAGGTTATAAAAATATAGATGTTTTTATTCTACATCACGATATTATTAAATCCTTGCCAACAGCAGTAAATATCGTTCAACCCAAACTTACCGTATTGTCGCACATTATGGAACTTAGTCATCCCCGAACAGCAAATGGATACCGTTGGACTTATGCTCATGCATTGAAAAAAAGCAAATTGATTCCTGATGCCAACAATGTGATGCTATTTTGGGGCGATTCTTTGAAATTAAAATAACGTAAATTCGATATAAGATTCGTGAATCTCTCTGTTTTACAAGTCTGAAGGACTTGAATTTGAATAACCGCGGGTGAAACCCGTGGTTAAAGATAAAACTAAATGTGAACCCCGAATGGGGTTCAGGTTCTACTTTATTGACTAACCACCAGTTTTACCGGTGGTTAGTCAAATTGAATCCTTTCAGAATTCTAAATTAGACTTACATTTCGCCATAACGACTTGATTATCATAACATAAAGTTAAAATAGCAAAACACAGGATCTCAAATACATAAAAAATTCATTATCTTAAAAAAAACAATTATGACTACAAAACACTTTTTCATTTTGTCAATTTTCCTTTTCACCACCATATCAAACTTTGCAATTCAACCAGACACCATCAAAATTGAACACACTTCAAAAGCTCCCAAATTCGATGGAAAAGCGGATGACAAAGTGTGGAAAAATTCGCAGTGGATAACTATCGACCAAGTGTGGATACCTTGGAAGGGTACTATAGATAAAGATGATTTCTCGGGAAGATACAAGGTACTTTGGTCGGAGAAAGCGAATTTACTCTATTTTGTAGCTGAAATTTCGGATGATGTTTTCAGAGACGGCTATATTTATTCAAGTACCGATACAAATTATTCTGAGTATGATATTTTTGAAATTTTCTTAGACCCCAATCGCTCAGGCGGTTTACATGTTTTTGATGGACCCTGCGATGAAACTAACAATGCAGAATGCTGGGGTAAAAATGCCGAAAATGCATTTACTTACCACATCAACGTAAATGCGCCATTACATGGAAAATACACTACAAAAAAAACAGTCGAAGATATATACGGAACAAATTTGGACGATAAGAAAATTGTAAATTTTGCCAACCATTTTCCACAATTTGCTTGTGGGAAAAACGGAAATACTTACACGTATGAATTTTCGCTCAAGGTTTATACCGATAGTTACAATTCCATGAAACCTTCGGAAAAGCACCGTGATAAACTTCATGCAGGGAAAATAATGGGCTTAGCTGCAGCATTCTGCGACGATGACCACAAAACAGGAGCACCCGTCCGCGACAATTTTATTGGTTCAACGGCTGGCAACAACAATGCCCTCGACGATAAAGGCAACTTTAATCAGGCTTGGATGAATGCTTCGTATTACGGCGTAGCCATTCTCAAAGATGCACATTAAATACAATCAATGTTTGGCTTTTAAATCAAAATTTAACATCCCTCCTTTTACAATATCAGCGTGATTGAGAGTGTATCGCTTCAACGTTTTCCCATTTAATTGCATTGCTTTGATATACAAATTTTTATCACTTTGATTTTTGGTGGCAATTACAAACTCCTTACCTGAATAAAAATTGGGATTGAGTTCAATAGTTACTTTGTCGAAAACGGGACTGCTCAGCTGATAATTCATATTGCCCGGACAAGTGGGGTAAAAGCCCATCATGCTGTACATTAGCCAACTGGACATAACGCCACAATCGTCGTTACCAGGCAAGCCAGCTTAGCCATTCAATGTTATTGGGCGAAAAGAACAAATAATGCCATGCATCCCCTTCCACAAATCCTGGATTGCCGGGATAGAATTTCTTACTTGTCATACGTGGGGTGAAATTACCCATGAATGTTCCATCCAACATTCTAGGTCGAAGAAACTTAGTTTGAGTCTCAAAATTATTTCTGTACAGCTGCGATTGTTTAATGAATTTTTCGTAATCTTCTTTTTTTCCTAGTGCCTTTGCAAACTGCGCTAAATTCCAGTCCGCTACAGCATATTCCTGCGCAGTTGCCACACTCCCCCATACTCCTTTGGTTCCTTGCGGAATGAATCCATATTTCAACAAACTATCTAGCCCTGGTCGAAGTGGATTATTGGCTTCAGGAGTCACAGCACTTTTGCGCATGGCTTGGTAAGCGAGGTTCGTATCGAATTGTGTGATACCTCTCAGGTAGGTATCAGCAATTACGGGTATAGAGGGGTCGCCCACCATTACGTATGTCTCTTGACTGGCTAACTCCCATTTAGGAAGCCAACCGCTCTCTTGGTACATGGCTAACATGGATTTCACCATGTCCAATTGTTTTTCAGGGTATATTAAAGATAAAAAAGGGTGCAAATTACGATAAGTATCCCACAGCGAATAAAGCGTATAGCGTTCGTAACCTTCGGCTTTCATGGTTTTAAACGTGCCCATGGCTGGGTATTCACCATTTACGTCATTGAGAATATTTGGATGTAGAAGTGCATGGTACAATGCGGAATAAAACATTGTTTTATCCTCCCGATTACTACCCTCTACTTGAATCCTAGAAAGTTGAGTGTTCCATTCTTTTTGTGCCAATAGTTTTGTTTCTTCAAAATTCCATTCAGGGATTTCAGTCTCTAAATTTAATTTTGCATTAGCAATGGAAGTATAGGATATCCCTACTTTTAGTAGTATTTGCTCATCCTGTGCGGTTTCATATCGAAGATAGACTCCAGCATCTTCACCCACGTTCTCGCGCGTAAACTGCTTGAAGTTTTTTTGGTCGTTCCACATTCCCCACAACTTTGGCTTCTTCTGAATTTTCACATAGAAATAGAGGTTGCCTGTCACCCATTTCCCGCAAAAATTTCCAACAGTATGGTAACCCTCGTATTCTGTGTCAGATACTTGTTGAATCATACCCCCTTTGGTGGGTGCTAAGCATAAGCCAACATTCATCAAAATGGAATGTGCTCCTTGTGGGAAAGTATATCGATGCAAAGCACATCGCTTGGTGGCAGTGATTTCTGCGATAATACCGGTGGTGTCTAAACGAACTTTGTAGTATCCAGGGTGAGCTACTTCTTGAGAATATCGGCTCAAGTATTTCTTTGGATGAAAGTTGTCAGCTTGTGTTTTAGTTGGCATTACAGTGAGTATTCCTAGAGCTGGACATCCTGCGCCACTAATACCTCCATGTGTAAAACCAGTAATGAATCGCCTATGTTGTCTGTACACAGATGCGCCATACGCTTGGTTTAATTTATCCGTTTTCACAGTGTCATACCCATTAAACGGAGCCACGTTCATCATACCCCAAGGGAGTACTGCACCAGGATTTGTTTCGCCATCATTGTCTGTACCAATAAAAGGATTTACAAAACTGACAGTCGTTTGTGAAAAAATATTGGAGCTAATAATAACCAATACACAAAGAATGATGCAATTTTTTTTTCATTTATTTTAGAATTTATTCTATAATGCCGAATGAAAATACAATTATTTTAATGTTAAGTCTGTAATAATATTAAATGATTGATTTGTTGATTTTTCGATTAAAACTATCGATGCTTTTTCTAATTTCAAACTCCCAACTCCTTTAAAATCCATTGGAATCTCCATTTCAAAACTAATATAAGATTTCTCCACCGTTTCGGTAGCATCCAAAAAGAATAATGAACTTCGACCATGAAAGCGGCTATCTACCGCCAATAACTCTTGATACGATTTTCCGACGCCTGTAGTGCCAAATTCGAGCCCTTTTGCCCATAGTTTTCCATCCACCCATTGCTGCCAAAGGTTGAGCCA
>JAIFKX010000206.1:0-3375 GCA_020049335.1 Paludibacter sp.
ATAAATGGAATTGATATTTGTTGTCCTCCAGCTAAAGCAGGAGGGAATTCAAAGCTTTTTCCGATATTGATTGGAGTCAGTCGGTACCCGAAATCGACCGCCATCTGTATGCCAAATACGGGTTGAGTGATGAAGAAGTGGCGTTTATTGAGGGAATGATAAAGGGGATGTAAGAGGGAATCAATTTTGTAAACCAAAAGCCAAATTCGATTAAATTATTAAAACTTTCAACAAAAATATTTATGTATATCAAAAGGATTAAATTGCAAAATTACGGTACGATTGAACAATTAGATATTCAACCAAAATTTGATGAAAATGACAATCCACTCCCACTAATTTTGATAGGTAAAAATGGTTCTGGAAAAACATTGTTATTGAGTAATATTTTGGATTCATTTATTGAATTCAGAAAAATCATTTTCACTTCTATGCCAGAAATTGAAAATAATAAATTGTTGAAAATTGGAAGTAAAACATATATTTCGACAGGTAAAGATTTTTTACACACTCATATAATTTATCATGGTACTCCTATTTTGAATTATACTGACTTCACAACGAAGATTTCAGCTGAAACCTTCAGGCAGATTCACCCTCAAATAGTTTTGGAAGGTATAAATTTAGATAACAGTAAAGAGTATAAAAACGGATTTTATCGTAAAACATCACCTAATAACAAACAAGATATCGAGAAAAATTTGAACGATAATATATTAATGTATTTTCCACATAGTAGATATGATCATCCTGAATGGTTAAACAATAATGCAGAATTGGGATTCAAGATAAATCAGAATTATTTGGGTGAAACAAATGAGAGTATTATTAAGGACAATGTAATCCAAAATATCGTAACTTGGCTTTTAGATTGTTTATTGGATAAATATATTTATGAAAGAAAAGAAGAAGTTCGTTCCGTTACAGTTCAAAAAGATGGTGTGCCTGTAAAAGAACTTTGGACTGTATTTAATGGGTATTCAGGGAAAAATGATAATATAATCAATATGTTGAACGAACTATTAACTTCAATATATACATTGAAATATCCTAATTTGGAACATGCTAGAATTGGAGTAAGTCAAAAAAATAAAAGACAAATTTCTATAATAATCAAAGAAAAAGGAAACCCAGAAATAGATGTTGCACCATCATTCAAGCATTTGTCATCTGGCGAAGTAATGTTGTTATCTTTATTCGGCTCTTTAATTCGAGAATATGATAAAATGGGTTTTATATACAATAACTTATCTGAAATAAAAGGAATAGTTGTTATTGATGAAATCGATTTACATTTACATATTGAACATCAAAAAGTACTTTTACCTAAACTAATTTCAATGTTTCCCAAAGTACAATTTATAGTCACAAGTCATTCTCCATTTTTTCTATTAGGAATGAAAGAAATGTTTATCGATAAATTTAAATTAATTAATATGCCATTTGGCAATGAGATTGAGGTTAACGAATTCTCTGAAGTTCAAGAGGCATATAACTTATTTGTAGGTGGGTTTAATCAACTTCAAAGAACTTTCAAAATAGTACAGAAAAGACTCGAAAGTATAACAAAACCACTAATAATTACTGAAGGAAAAACAGATTGGAAACATTTAAAAGCTGCTTTATTGAAATTGCAAGCAAATGGACAATTTTTAGATATGCCAGATTTTGAGTTTTTGGAATTTGAAGATAATGTAGAAATGGGTTCTAGTCATTTAAAATCATATTGTTTGCAGAGAGCTAAATTTATAAATGAAAAGAAAATTATTTGTATTTTTGACAGAGATGAGATTGATTATGTTAAATCTATGGGGTCAAATGACCCATTGATTGAATATAAAGATAACTCAAATAATGTTTTTTCATTTTGCATACCTATACCAGATCATAGACCAAATCATGAATTTATCACTATTGAGCATTACTATGCTGATGAAGAGATTAAAAAGAAAGATGAGAATAATCGTAGAGTGTTTTTATCGTCAGAATTTTCAAAAACAGGTGTCCATAAAACAACTCATTATGTTAGACATGGTAATTATGAAAAAATAAAAAGGTATACAGATGAAAATAAATTAAAAATTATAGAAAATGATGTGTTTTATGGAGAAGAAAATATTGCTTTACCAAAATCAGATTTTGCAAAATATATTTATGAAAACAAGTCTGGATTTGACGATTTCAAAGTAGATCAATTTGAGAAAATCTTTAAAATAATTGACTCTATATTAAAGCTATAGTCATCAGTTGCTTATATGAATTTATGATGTGTTTTAATTTTTGAAATATAACCCTATACAATCAAGTTATTTATGCCCGATAGTAATCCCGATACATTTAAAATTATCAATAAAATGAATTGGACAGGTGAGAGGGATTTAGAAGTGAATCGAAAAAACGAGGTGTTAATAAAAAAACGAAACCCGCTAGCTTGAATTGCTTCAGGGGCTAACGGGAATAAGATGGTACAAAGATAATGCATAATGTTGAAAATTCCAAACAATTTATTGAAAAATGAAATATTCTGAGTTTGAAAAAATTTTATCGAGAGCAAGGATGAGTCGATATTTGATGGCTTGCGGTGGAAATACGAAAAAGGCAATGACTTTGTATCGCTACAATCTAAAATTATCACAGGAGCTGTTAACAGTCATTAGTTGCTTTGAGGTTGCCCTTCGAAATTCAATAAACGCACGCTGTGAGCTTAGTTTCGGTAGTGATTGGCTACGTGATGGTGTTCAGCCCAGTGGAATTTTTGATAGTTTTAATTGTCGTGAAACAAAACGGAATATCATTGATGCGTTAACTAAATTGAATAAAAATTACACTCATAATAAATTAGTTGCCGAACTTGGATTCGGGTTTTGGCGGTATATGTTTGCAGCGCATCAATTTACAGCAACCGGAAGAATTCTTTTGAGCGTATTTCCTTTACGACCAAGAACTACAGTACTAATGCAATACAATCATACTTTCTTTTTCAACCAATTAGAAAATATAAATAAGTTGCGAAACAGAGTAGCGCATCATGAACCTGTTTGTTTTAGAAATTCGTCAACAACGAAAGATACTACTTACGCCCGTCAACAGTATGCTTTAATACTTCAACTTTTTCAATGGATGGAAATTGATGAAAATGCTCTGCTTTATGGATTGGATCATGTTATTGAGACTTGCTATAAGATTGATAATTTGTAGATTAAAGTGCATAATCAACAATCAAGTAATTACAAAAACCGTGAAAACCACCAAAATTGAATGGACAGATAAAACATGGAATCCGATAACGGGTTGTACCAAGCATTCGGCAGGTTGTACACACTGCTATGCCGAAGTAATGTCATGCCACAACACCGCTACCAATTACTTACTAAA
>JAIFKX010000206.1:3405-5649 GCA_020049335.1 Paludibacter sp.
GTGAATGCTTGGTTAGGCGTTACGGTAGAATCGTCGGCAGTTAAATATCGCATTGATGCATTGCGTCATTTACCTGCAAGTGTGTGTTTTCTGTCGTGCGAACCACTAATAGATGCAATGGGCGAAATGGATTTAACCAATATCGATTGGGTAATAGTTGGAGGCGAAAGCGGACCAAAAGCCCGCCCGATGAAAGAAGAGTGGGCATTACAGATACAAACACTGTGCGAAAAACAAGGCTCAACCTTCTTCTTTAAACAATGGGGCACTTGGGGTAGTGATGGCGTAAAACGCAATAAACACGAAAACGGCAAAGACATGTATTGTTGTCCAACATTATTCGCTACCGAAAAGTACAAATATAACCTAAAAACGAATAATTTCGAGCGGGTTTATCAATCGGAATTGACGAAGAAAAATTATGAAAAAATCAATAAAAATTATCCTATCTATTCTTTTATTTTTATGTATAACCGATATGCCATAACGTGTTTTCTATAAACAGCTTATCCCATTAGGGTAAAGAATTTAGATTTCTCCCGTTGGTCGAAATGACAGGGCGTTGAGGGAGGGACATTTCCCGTCGCCAACTGTTGTAGCACACATTTAGATTCTCGCACGACGGGTGCTGAGACGCTTTGCACCGCCGCCGCGTAAATGATAATATTTCGAATACCGGTAGGGCGGCGGAATTATCTCTCCATTTTGCCCTGTCATCCCGCAGTGCATGGAACATCCCGTGTAACGGGAGCAAGGGATCTAATCCTCAAGTTTGGTATTTATTTCAAAAATTAATTGTATTTTTGAAGCATATTCCGGTTTGCATTCTTTTGGTGAATGTTGTCCGACATTATTCGCCACCGAAAAATATAAATATAACCTAAAAACAAATAATTTCGAACGGGTTTATCAATCGGAATTGAAGAAGAAAAGTTAGGGATGGATAGAAAACAAAACCCGGAAGCAAGAATTTCTTCAGCGGCAATCGGGAATAAGATGGTGCATAGAAAAATACATTGAAATTTTAGACCAATAAAAAATGAAAACAAGAAATATCCTGTTATTTAATCCGGTTGGAAAAAATGCGAAAGTAAGTGTTTACTTCAACGATGGCACGTTTTGGCTAACTCAAAAGGCTATGGCGGAGCTGTTTGGAGTAAATGTTCCGGCAGTAAGTAAGCATTTGAAAAATATTTTCGAAACAGGAGAGCTTGTAATGACTTCAACTGTTTCCATTTTGGAAACAGTTCAAAAAGAAGGCAAGCGGGAGGTTTCACGGTCGATGGAATTCTACCGTCTCGAAGCCATACTTGCTGTTGGGTATCGTGTCAACTCATCACAGGCTACAGAGTTTAGAAAATGGGCAACCCAAACACTAAATGAGTTTATTATCAAAGGTTTTGTGATGGACGATGAGCGGTTGAAGCAAGGCAAAAGTTTTGGGCAGGATTATTTTGATGAGTTACTGGAACGTATCCGCGAGATACGGTCAAGTGAACGTCGTTTTTATCAGAAAATAACGGATATATACGCTCTGAGTACAGATTATGATAAAAACAGTCAGCAGACCAAAGATTTCTTTGCGGCAGTACAGAATAAGTTGCATTGGGCTATAACAGGACAGACCGCTGCTGAGATTATTTATACCGAAGCAGATGCTACCAAGCTTTATATGGGATTAAAGACATGGAAAGCTGCCCCCGATGGCAAAATTCTGAAGAGTGATGTGGCGGTGGCTAAGAATTACCTATCGCACCAGCATGTGACTGAACTTAACCGGATTGTTTCGGCTTATCTGGATTTGGCTGAAAACAATGCTCAGCGAGGAATAGCCTTTAATATGCAGCAATGGGTGAAATTTATGGATGGTTTTCTGGAATTATCCAATTATCCTATTTTAAAAGATAAAGGCAAAGTGAGTATGCTGGAAGCAAAACTGAAAGCTGAACAGGAATATGATAGGTTTCGTGTGATTCAGGACAGAAACTATGAAAGCGATTTTGATAAGGAAATTCAAAAATTATCATAAAAACAAGTTATGAAAAGATTTAATCTCGCTTTTCTCAGTTTTCTTTTTGTTTTCTTATCGCTCCACGCCCAATCTTTCGAAATTGCTACTTTTAATATCCAGAATTTCGGGCAGAGCAAAATGACAAAAACCGATGTAGTAGATACCTTGGCAATGATAGTGCGGAAATTTGACATAGTGGCAGTGCAGTAAATTTCGATTTAAAACCCAAAATT
>JAIFKX010000283.1 GCA_020049335.1 Paludibacter sp.
GCTCCATCCGGACCGATAATTCCAAATATCTCGCCTTCGTTCACTTCAAAACTAACACCTACCCCTAAATCCCCTGAAGGGGAATTTAAATTAGTATTGCTTTGTGTATTTGAATTACCTAAACCAGCAAATTTGCCTGATTTTTCAGAGAAATAATTCTTATATAAATTTTTTGCTTCAATTGCATACATATTAATAATTGTAAATTGTATCTACATACTCCCCTTTAGGGGTTGGGGGTTAATTTCACATTTCCATACATCCCAATTTTCAACAAACCATCATTTTTTACTGCAATTTTTACAGCGTAAACCAAATTAGCACGTTCGTCGCGGGTTTGTATCGTTTTTGGTGTAAATTCGGCCTTAGAGGCTATCCAGCTTATTGTTCCTTCGTATTGTTTGCTGTCTTTTTCGCCCAAGTCGGAAAAAACCTGTACTTTCTGACCAATTTTTAGTTGTGTAAGTTGGTCGGAACTAATGTAAGCGCGCAAAATAATATTTCTAGTGTCGGCTACTTTAAACAATGCTTTTCCAGGTGAGGCCAATTCGCCCATTTCGGCATATTTTGTGAGTACTGTTCCGGCAATAGGTGAAACGATACGGCATTTTTGCAATTGGTCTTCGAGTTGTTTTATTTGCAATTGCATGGCTTCTTCTTCGCCCGATAAGCTGTTGTTAGTCAGTTCTAAGGTCGATTTTAAGGCTGCTTGTTGCTTTTCCAACACAGCAATTTGTGCATTTACATCATCCAATTGTTTTTGATTTACGGCATTTGCCTGAAGTAAATTCACTACACGTTTTTTCTCTGTTTTTGCAGTTTCAATCTGCTGCTCAACGGCTGCCAATTGCTTGCGCGTATCTGGTTTGCGGTTTGTTAATGCTTTTCTGCCTGCACTGAGTTGTTGCTTTTTTAAATAAAGTTGTACACTATCAATAGCGCCAACTGCTTGATTTTCGGCAACTTCTTGTCCTTCAACTAAGTCGAAATTGGTTATTTTACCCATTACTTCCGACGAAACGGTTATTTCGGTAGCTTCGAAAGTTCCTGCGGCGTCAAAATCTTCGGTAGATTTTCCACACGATGAAAAGCCAATTAACAATACAAAACTAAAAATTAATTGATTTGTAAATTTCATTTTTGTGTTCATATTAAATCTATTTTTTAATCCCCTTTAGGGGTTTGGGGTTTAATTATTCTTGTTGTTTTTTAGCTGATATACAGCCATATATAATTGTATTTCGTGCAATGCACGTGTTTGTCGCGCCAAACTTTCGGTATTTACTTCGCGTAGCATGTCGGTAATAGTTGCTGTGCCATTTTCGAGTTTGGCCGAAGTGGCTTTTTTAATATTGGTTCGAAGCAAAATAATCTCGTCGTCGTTTTTTAAAGACGATTTCAGTTTCTCAATTTCGTTTATCTGTTGTCGGTTTTGTAGATTATTGTTGAATAGAAATGTTTCTTTTTGAACATCCACCGATTTTTGACTTAGCGTTATTTTCTCCAAATTATTTTTTTGTGAATATAAACCACTCAAATTCCATGATAGTCGCAGTCCACCAATATAATAAGGCGAAATTTCGTTCGAAAGCATATTCAAACCGGGTTTGCCATAGCCACCCTGAACAAACAAACCAACTTTAGGTAAATTGCTTGACACAATCATATCGCGCTGACTGTCGAGTGCTTTGTTTTGTGATGCCAAAAACAATAACTCTGGGCGTTTGTTTTCCAACCCATAATCAACAGTTGCCAGAATTGGTTTCATAAACTCACTTTTTTCGTTGAAATTCAAGCTGGTAAATGCAGCCAGCATCTCGATAAATGATTTTCGAGTTGCTTGCAAATCGTTTTCTTTTTGAACAATATTAAGCTGTTCTACTTTTATGGCATCTACATCGGTTTGTCCGGCAATGCCATTTTGTTTCAGTGCTGATATACGGTCGAAATTTGCTTGTAAATCGGTTTTTACCAATGCTAATTGTGTTTGCTGCTCGTTGAGAAGCAAAATGCCAAAAAAGAGCTGATTTACACGGTCTTTGAGTGCGTAGAGGTCTACTTCGAGTTTCTGTTTTTCGGCTTCGGCCTGCGCTTTGAGTATGTTTTTTTGTGCTTTAACGGCACCGCCATCCCATACTGTTTGACTTACATCAACTGTCGCACCGTATTGCTCTTTCGATTGTTCCAAAGTACGATTAATCGGTGGAGGTAAAGTTATCTTAATTGCTTCAGACTGATATGTAACTTTAGCTGTCAGATTAACTTGAGGTAACCAGGCTTTGTTAGCATTAGCAATGTTATATTCTATTGTCTTTTCAATCAGTCCGTATTGCTTGGTGAGCGGATAAAGCTCACGCGCTTTTTGCTGACAAAGGTCGAGTGTAATCGTTTGCCCTATGCTATACAGGGGCAACATCAGTAATAAAATTTTTAAACCTAATCTGTTCATATTTAGTTTGTTTTAAAAATTACGGACGTAAATAACTCAGCACAATATTCACATTTTCGGCTCGGCGATGAGCAAGTAAAAACTTTAGTTGAATATCGTTAAGCTCTGCAACATTCACTGCAATGGGAAGCATTGTAAATAGCGCTAAATTGAGTGAGACAATAGTAAACATAATATCGATAAAAGAGCAGTTTTTTACTTTTCCAGCCGCAATTTCAGTTTCCAATTCTTTGCTCATAATTGAAATAAGCTTCTCTGGTAAAGCGTGGAGTCTTTCTTTTAAGATTTTCAGTTGTTCAGGCTGCCGGGATAATTCATTGAGAATTAACATCGGCATTTTAGGATTTTCAGAAAGTATATCAAAATGAGTCTCCACAATGTGTTTTATTTTGTCGGTAAAACTCAAATTTTCGAGTTGAGTTGTATCAAAAACGCGCTGAAAAAGTAATTTAAACTTACTCTCGAAGATTGAATTGAAAAGATTCTCTTTTGTTCGGAAATAATAATGTATCAATGCCTGATTACAGCCTACCGACTTTGCAATTTGCGTAGTAGATGTGGCTGCGAATCCACGTTCAAGAAACATTTGTTCGGCTGTTTCGAGAATGGTTTGTTCCATCGATTTTTCGGAGTTAATATCCATATTTAATAAGTTAGTTTAATAAGTCTATTAATAATGTGCAAAGTAAATAAATAGAATTGGAATAACAAGGTTAAATTTGATTAAATATGTTGTTGATTATATTAACTGAAAACCATGTTGAAAACTTTTCACTCCCTATTTTGCTCATTTACATATTAAATCATTATTTTTGTACAAAAAATATCCTTATGGGTCGAAAACTGCAATTTCAGCTTGACGATGAATCGTCCGAATTAATTTCCCGCTACGAACTATTTCTGGCAGGTAAAGGTCCGGGGTATTTCGATGTGGAAGAGCTAGAAACGATTGTTGATTATTTTTTGCGAAAAGGAAAAACCAAAGAAAGTTCCAAAGCGCTTGAGCTGGGAATGCAATTGCATCCCGGTAGTTCGAGCTTGCAAACAAAGCGGGCTAAAATATATTTAGCACTTGGCGAAACGCAAAAAGCCATGCGAATTTTGGATACTCTTAGCGAAAGTACCGAGTATGAATTATTACTGCTCAAAGCGGAGGCAATGGTAAAATCGGGTAGGAGCAAAGAGGCCGAATTTATTTGTAACTCAATACTTGATAATGAGATAGAAGATGTTGATAATATATGTATCGACATCGCTTTTGTTTTTATTGCCGATTTAAATATTGTAAAAGCACTCCATTTTTTAAAAATTGGCGACAAATACAACGATAAAAATTCAGATTTACTTTTCGAATTGGCATTCTGTTACGAGCAGCTGCTCGATTCGGAATTGGCCATCGATACCTACAATCGAATCATAAATATCGACTCTTATTCGTCCGAAGCATGGTTCAATTTGGGACAGGTTTATTTTGTTTTGCAAGATTTTGAAAAGGCTTTATCAGCCTACGATTTTGTGTTGGCAATAAACGAAAATGATTCCTTGGCATGTTTACAAAAAGCACATACACACTTTCAAATCGAAGAATATCAGCAGGCTGTTGATGCTTATATTGATTATGGCAAAATGTCGGGCGAAGATTGGCAGACCCATTTATTTGTGGGCGAATGTTACGAAAAATTAGAACTTTTCGACAAAGCAATCGAATATTATGAACAATCGCTGTTCGAAAAGGCCGACAATTATGATGCGCTAACCGGAATTGCGATATGTTTGTTGGAAAAAGAGCAATTTACCGAAAGTTTGGTATATACTCAGCGAGCCCTTGAATTGCAAGAAGATGCGCCAGATGCTTGGGTATATTTAGCCGAAGCATTGGTTGGTATCGAGCGATTGGATGAGGCATTGCTTGCATACCTCAAATCGATTACGCTCGAAGCAAATCAGCCCGATACCTTAATGGCAATTGCCAATATCTGCATGGACAAAGGCGAATGGAAAATGGCACTCGATTATTATTTAGCTGCTTACGATCAGGATATTACGCTCGAATACATTGACCTATTTATAGCCGTAGCATTTTATAAAAATGATAATATTACAGCTTCTACAACTTATCTTAAAAAAGCAATATCTCAAAATTTGGAAGCGGAAAGACTGTTTTTCGAAGTTTGCGAAGATGCGAACCGTGAAGATTTCTTAATTTAAAATTCTAATTCTTTTTACAATTTTATAAATCCCCAAAATATTTTTTACTTATGACTAAAAAAGTTTTAATGATAATTTCAATTATCACACTGAGTTTTAGCCTTTCAGCACAAGATAGTGCACAAATTTCTGTTCCCGATACGCTGAGTATTATACAAAAAGTAGAAAAATGGTACGAAAAAAATATGGATTATGGAAGTATTACCTTGTTAATGGCAGTCGAAAGTTCGTTTATTCCTTTTCCTTCCGAAGTGGTAATTCCGCCTGCAGCCTACATTGCCAGCAAGCCCGATAGCCATTTAAATATTTTTTTAGTAGTGCTTTTTGGTACTTTGGGTGCGCTTATTGGTGCTTATATTAATTATTTTTTAGCTCTGTGGCTTGGTCGACCTGTTATGTATAAAATTGCAGATAGTAAATTTGGAAAAATATTGTTGCTTTCGAGTGAAAAAATTATAAAAGCTGAGACCTATTTCAACGACCACGGTAAAGTGTCCACTTTTATTGGTCGCTTAATTCCTGGAATTCGTCAGCTCATTTCCTTGCCTGCCGGTTTGGCGCGTATGAATTTTTTGAGTTTTACGCTCTACACCTTATTGGGGGCTGGAATATGGAATGTCATATTGGCACTTTTGGGCTATATTGCTCACGGACAAGCTGATTTAATTAATACATATAGCCACGAATTAAGTATTGCTATTTTGGCCATTTTAGGTGTTGTTATTTTATATTATGCTATACGATTTATTTTGAAAAAATCGAAGAAATAATTTTTTAATAACATTTATGTAAGGTATTTTATGCAACAATATGGATTAATTGGTTATCCACTTGGACATTCATTCTCGAAACGTTTTTTTACCGAAAAGTTTGAAAATGAACAAATAGATGCTATTTTCGAATCGTATCCAATTGATAGTATTCAGAAATTCAGTGAGTTAATTGCTGCGGTTAAGTTAAATGGTCTGAATGTAACTATTCCTTATAAAGAGCAAGTTATACCATTTTTGGACGAACTGGATGAAAATGCTGCCGAAATTGGAGCTGTAAATGTTATCAAATTTATTCGCAATGAAAATTCGTTGAGGCTCAAAGGTTTTAATACTGATGCCATCGGATTCGAGAATTCGCTCCGCCCTTATTTACAACCACACCACACCAAAGCCTTGATACTTGGCACTGGTGGAGCTTCTAAGGCTATAAAGTTTGTACTTCAAAAATTGGGTTTTGCCGTTTTGTTTGTTTCGCGTTCTTCAGCCGATGGTAGGCTTACTTACAATGCTCTAAATAAGCAAATTATCGATGAATTTACTCTTATTGTAAATGCATCGCCTGTTGGTACTTTTCCAAATATAGATGAATGTCCGGCAATTCCATATCAATTTTTATCGAATAAACATTTGCTGTTTGATGTAGTTTACAATCCTGCCGAAACGCTTTTTTTGAAAAAAGGACGCGAATATGGAGCCGTGGGTTTAAATGGTGAACAAATGTTGGTTGAACAGGCTGTTGCGGCTTGGGAAATTTGGAATAAATAGCTTAACCCAAAGGGCTGAGCAGTTAAGTGAATCATTAAATTAGAATAATAGGGCTTTTTTTAGTACTTTTGTACTCAAATTTTATTAAAATCGGATAAATATTTTATTATCAGCTCTTTATGGATATTATAAAAATCAAAGACAAAAAATTTACATTATCGATACCCGAAAGTGATATTTTAGCAGCAGTTAAAACTGTTGCATATCAAATAAATACAGATCTTCAGGGAACTAATCCTTTGTTTATTTGCGTTTTAAATGGTGCTTTTATGTTTGCATCTGATTTAATGAAAGATATAAATTTTCCTTGTGAAATTACGTTTATTAAACTTTCGTCGTATGAGGGCTTGTACACTTCGGGTTCTGTAAAAGAAATTATCGGACTCAACGAAAGCGTTGTTGGCAGAAATATAGTAGTGGTCGAAGATATTGTTGATACAGGTATTACTATGGAGCGAATTTTAGAATCCTTACTTGCAAAAGGGGCAAAGGACATTCGAATTGCCACTTTCTTGCAAAAACCCGATGCGCTTAAACGTGATATTAAAATTGATTATATTGCCATGAAAATTCCAAACGACTTTATTGTTGGTTATGGGTTGGATTATGATGGCTATGGACGTAACCTTAAAAACATCTATACTGTTGTAAGTAATTGATTTTTAAATTATAAACAGATATTATATGTTAAACATTATGTTGTGCGGTGCCCCGGGATGTGGCAAAGGCACTCAAAGTGCTTTATTAGTAGAAAAATACAACTTAAAGCATCTCTCCACAGGCGAGCTTTTGCGCGCCGAAATTGAGTCAAAGTCGGAAGTTGGAATATTAGCTGATTCGTATATTTCGAAGGGAAATTTAGTTCCCGATGAAATGATTATCGAAATTTTACTCAAATCGACTGATTTGTTGGCTAATAAATCCTGCGGTTTTATTCTCGATGGATTTCCTCGAACAGTAGAACAGGCGATGGCACTCGAAAATATTTCGAAAGGAAGTCCTAATGATATAAATTTTTTAATTGATATTCAGGTAGAAACCAAAGAATTGATTACAAGACTTTTGAAAAGAGGTGAAACTTCGGGTCGTAGCGATGATAATTTGGATACGATAAAAAAGCGTTTGCAGATTTACGAAACCAAAACAGCGCCCGTAAATGATTATTATAAAGGTCTTGGTAAATATCATGCTATCAATGGTATGGGTGAAGTTGACGAAATATTTTCTCGGATATCAGAAGTAATAAATACGGAATTCAAAAAATAATTTACTGCAAAATGTAAATAGTAACCCCGATAACTATCGGGAAAAATAGGAACTAATTTAATGGCTGGATCAAACTTTGTTGATTACGTAAAAATATATTGTCGTTCGGGCAAAGGTGGTGCTGGATCAACGCATTTTCATCGCGAAAAATTCATTCAAAAGGGTGGACCCGATGGTGGTGATGGTGGACGTGGTGGTCATATTATTTTACGAGGTAGTAAAAATTTATGGACATTGATTCATCTCAAGTATGCTCGTCATATTTACGCCGGCGATGGCGAAGGTGGAAGTGGTAGCCGTAGTTTTGGTAAAGATGGCGAAGATAAATTAATTGAAGTGCCTTGTGGTACAGTTATCTACGACTCGGAAACGGGTGAATGTTTGGGCGATATTACCGAAGAAGGTCAGGAGATGATCTTACTCAAAGGTGGTCGTGGTGGGCAAGGTAACTGGCATTTTCGAACTTCTACACTACAAACTCCGCGATTTTCGCAGCCTGGCGAAGATCGTATCGAACGTACACTCATTTTACAACTCAAAGTGCTTGCAGATGTAGGTTTGGTAGGTTTTCCAAATGCAGGAAAATCAACTTTACTCTCGGTAGTATCGGCAGCTAAGCCCGAAATTGCCGATTATCCTTTCACTACATTAGTTCCAAATTTAGGGATTGTGGCTTATCGCGATAACAAATCATTTGTAATGGCCGACATTCCAGGTATCATTGAAGGTGCTGCTGAAGGTCGTGGGCTTGGATTACGTTTTTTGCGCCATATTGAGCGAAATTCAATTCTACTTTTTATGATTCCTGCTGATAGCGATGATATAGTAAAGGAGTTTAATGTTTTGTTGAACGAACTGAAACAATATAATCCAGAATTAGCTGATAAACAGCGTATTTTGGCTATCACAAAATGTGATATTTTGGATGAAGAATTGACCCTTGCTATCAAGAATGAACTTCCTATTGGTGTCGAAACTGTTTTTATTTCGTCGGTTACCGGCTTAGGAATAAATGATTTGAAAGACTTAATTTGGACAGAAATAAACAAAGAGTCCAATAAAGTGGTCGAAATTAGTCATCGTCCGATGGAAATTATTCCTTTAGAAGCTGTTGAAGATGAGTGGGATGATGAAGTTGAAGCAGATTGGGATGTTGAAGAGGAGGAAGATGACGACGATGACGTTTCAAAATACAAAGGCATTGGTTGGGACGAATTATAACAATTAAAAATTAGGAATTAAGAATTTCCCGATTGCTATCGGGATTAAGAATTAAGAATTGGAAATTTTACATTACCCGATATTATCCAACTTCCCTGAATTGCAACATTTTTGCACTACCCGGCATGGTGGTGTGAGTAGTGGCAATTACGAATCGTTTAATCTTAGTCCATACACAAGCGATGTCGCTGAAAATCAGCAAGCTAATATTAAATTGTTAGCTGAAGAGTTACAAATTCCCGCCCAGAAAATTATTTTTCCTCACCAAACGCATGGTAATACTGTAAAAATTATTAATGCTGATTTTTTAAAACTATCCGAAGCTGATAGAATTGCGTTTCTTGAAGGTGTTGATGCGCTAATAACCACCATTCCAAGTGTTTGTATTGGCGTAACTACTGCCGATTGTGTACCCATTTTACTTTACGACTCAGTGAAAAAAGTGATTGCAGTGGCTCATGCCGGATGGCGAGGTACTTGTTCGCGCATTGTCGAAAATACCGTAAAGTTGATGCAATCGAATTTTGGTACTTCTCCTTCGCATATAGTTGCAAGTATTGGAGTTTCCATTTCGCCCGAAGTGTACAAAGTAGGGGTGGAGCTGGTCGAAGCATTCGAAAAACAAGGATTCCCTGTTGAAGAAATTTTTATAAAACGGAATAATCATCAGCACATTCAAGGTGAAAATGAACATCAAAATGAACATCAAAATGAACTCTATCTTGATCTTTGGAAAGCAAATAAATGGCTATTAATTCAAAATGGAGTTCCAGAAAATCAAGTGGAAGTAGCAGGAATTTGCTCTTACACAAATTCCAACGATTATTTCTCAGCACGACGCTTAGGGCTAAAATCAGGTAGAATGTTAAGTGGCTTATTTTTAAAATAAAAAAAGCTCCGAAAGTTATTTGAAACTTTCAGAGCTTTTTAATTAAAAATCAAACCAGTTATTTTCAGTTTTGTATCAACCGCATTTTGAGTAACCACAGTTTTTGCAAGTTAAGCAACCTTCTTGATAGATTAATGCTTTGTGACCGCAACTCGGGCATTCCTGTCCTGCTATTTGTGTTCCATCAGGAATGTATTTTTTCAAGGCGCGTTCCACACCCACTTTCCAAGTGTTAATTGATTCGCTATCTAATTGTAGACCAGCAACTAATTTTATTACCTGATCGATAGGCATTCCGTAGCGTAAAACGCCCGAAATAAGTTTGGCATAGTTCCAATATTCTTTATCAAATTTGTGCGACAAACCTTCAACAGTTGTTTTATATCCACGTTTGTTTTGGAACTGAAAATCGTAGCGCTTGTTTCCATTGCCGTCGGTTGTTTTAATAATTTTACCTTCGGTAACAGTTTTAGGAAGTAGAATACCTTCTTCGTCATCGGCCAATCCGGTGAAGATTTCGTATGGTTTATGATTTAGTAAGCCAACAAATGCAATCCATTTATCTTTGGAGTTTTGGAAACGAACGACGTCGCAATCCAATTCTTTTGGACGGGTGAAATGTTCTTCATCGTAAGGAAAGCAAATTGTTTTGCCGTCTGGTGCTTCTTCTTTTTTTTCTGATGCTGCAATTAATACACCCGAACGCGAGCCATCGCGGTATACGGTAACTCCTTTACAGCCAACGCGCCAAGCTTCTTCGTAAAGTTTACCAACTAACTCTTCGTCTACATCGTTTGGTAAATTAATGGTTACGCTTATAGAGTGGTCTACCCATTTCTGTATTTTTCCCTGCATTTGTACTTTTTTCAACCAATCCACATCGTTAGCTGTAGCTTTAAAGTAAGGAGATTCTTCAACCAATTTCTCTACCTCCTCTTTGGTATAATTTTTTGCTGTTGGATGCCCATTAGCTTCCATCCAAGTTACAAATTTATGATGAAAAACGACATATTCTTCCCACGAATCTCCATTTTCGTCAACGAAATCAACACGAACATTTTTATCGTTGGGATTTACTTTGCGACGACGCGTATACACAGGCATAAATACAGGCTCAATACCCGATGTAGTCTGCGTCATAATACTGGTTGTGCCAGTAGGAGCTATTGTAAGGCAAGCAATGTTTCGACGACCATACTTTACCATGTCTTTGTAGAGCGAAGGGTCTGCATCGCGTAAACGTTGAATAAATGGATTGTTTTCCTCGCGTTTAGCATTGTAAACCGAAAATGGACCACGTTCTTTAGCCATAATTACCGAAGAGCGGTAAGCAGCTAATGCAATAGTTTTATGTACGTTTTCCGAAAAATCGGTAGCTTCATCTGTGCCGTAGCGGAAGCCGAGCGCAGCTAACATATCACCTTCGCCAGTAGTGCCAACACCCGTACGACGACCTTCAGTGGTTTTTTGTTTAATTTTTTCCCAGAGTTGATATTCTGTTAATTTAATATCATCGTCTTCGGGGTCAGATTCAATTTTATTGATTATAGAATCTATTTTTTCCTGTTCGAGGTCGATAATATCGTCCATAATACGTTGTGCCAGAGTTACATGTTTGGCAAATAATTCGAAATCGAAAGAGGCTTCTTTTGTAAATGGTTTATTTACATACGAATACAAATTGATAGCTAATAAACGACAACTATCGTAAGGGCAGAGAGGTATTTCGCCGCAAGGATTTGTCGAAACGGTTTTATAGCCTAAGTCGGCATAACAATCGGGTACCGATTCGCGCGTAATAGTATCCCAAAAAAGAATTCCTGGTTCGGCTGATTGCCAAGCATTGTGTACAATTTTTTTCCATATAGTATTGGCATCCACTTCTTTTACGTACCAAGGATTATCCGATCCAGTTGGATATTGTTGTTTATACGGTTGGTTCGTTAAAACAGCCCTCATAAAATCATCATCAATTTTAACCGAAACATTTGCGCCAGTAACTTTTCCTGATTCCATTTTTGCATCGATAAACGATTCAGAATCTGGGTGTTTAATTGATACGCTTAACATCAATGCACCTCTTCGTCCGTCTTGAGCCACTTCGCGAGTAGAGTTCGAATAGCGTTCCATGAATGGTACAATTCCCGTAGAAGTCAAAGCTGAATTTTTTACTGGCGAACCTTTAGGGCGAATATGCGATAGATCGTGCCCCACACCGCCACGGCGTTTCATTAATTGTACTTGCTCTTCGTCAATTTTGATAATTGCACCATAAGAATCTGAGTCGCCATCGAATCCGATTACAAAGCAGTTAGATAGTGATGCAACTTGGTATTCGTTACCGATTCCAGTCATAGGGCTACCTTGAGGTACAATGTATTTGAAATTGCGGAACAATTCAAAAAGCTCATCCGCACTGAGTGGATTCGGATATTTGTTTTCGATGCGCGCAATTTCGCGGGCTAAACGGCGATGCATATCGTCGGGTGTCAGTTCGTAGACGTTGCCATACGAATCTTTCAATGCGTATTTGTTTGACCAAACTCTTGCAGCCAAATCGTCGCCTTTGAAAAATTCGAACGAGGCTTCTTTAATTTCTTCTTGTGAATAAGTACGGGTGTTCACGGTTTTAATAATTCTTAAAAAGATGAGTATGAGTGATTTATAATTTTGAAATTTATTTCCGAAATAGGATGCAATTTTAATCAAATTTTATGGAATACACAACTTTTTATTTCATATTTATTTTTATAAATAATAAAAAGTTTCCCAAAAATAAAATTATATTGTTGTTTATCAATATATTGTATTTTAATTCATTAAAAAATATTTCTGAAAATAATTTTTAATGAATAAATATGATTTTAGATATGAATTATTTTTGCAAAGACTATAAAACGGTATTTTATTAAAATATTAAGCAATAAGTAAGTATTATTGAATAAAATTGCCGTTGCTGACAGAAAAGATGCGGGTATCTTGGTTTAATGTTGACAAAATGCTATCTAAGTGTTCGCGGTTTGTGTCTGTAATAAAAATTTGACCAAAATTTTCGCCCGATACCATTTGTAAAATTCTCTCTACTCGATTTGAGTCTAATTTATCAAAAATATCGTCGAGTAGGAGTATTGGTGGAAATTTATAAGCTTGTTGCAAAAAGAAATGCTGCGCTAATTTGAGCGATACCAAATAGGTTTTATTTTGTCCTTGCGAACCGACGCGTTTTATTGGAAAGCCATCGAGTTGCATTTCTAATTCGTCTTTGTGAATGCCCTGCGTTGAATAACCCAGCATCAAATCGCGTTCGCGCGTTTGAACCATGCGCTCTTTCATATTTCCATTTTCGTATTGCGACTGGTAAAGCAAATTGATTTCTTCGTGTCCGCCCGAAATGCGGTGGTATATGTCGCGAAATATGGGAACAAATTTGTTCAGAAAATCTTTCCGTTGTTCATAAATATAAGTACCGTAAATTACCATTTGTTCTTCCCAAATTTCAAAAAGCGAAACATCAATTTTCTGTTCCACTTTCAATAATGCATTTCGTTGTCGAAGTGCATTATTGTATTGTATTAATTGATGCAAGTAATTATGATTGAATTGTGAGAGAACACCGTCAACAAATTTGCGTCGCTCATCGCTGCCCTCTGATATAAGAAAGGCATCGTCGGGTGATACTATTACTAAAGGTAAAAGACCAATGTGATCGGCCAATCGCTCATACTCTTTTTTATTGCGCTTGAATTGTTTTTTTTGTTTGCGTTTCATTCCACAATAAATCTCTTCGGCACTATCATTAACGGTATATTTACCATTGAGCATAAAAAAATCGGCTTCGTGTTGTATGTTTTGTGAATCTATGGCATTCGAAAAACTTTTGCAAAATGAAAGGAAATAAACTGCATCCAAAATATTTGTTTTCCCCATCCCATTATTGCCAATAAAACAATTGATTTTTGGTGAAAAAGTAAGTTCTGCTTCACAAATATTTTTATAATTCAATATACTCAGGGAGTCGATACGCATGATGCTTTTTGAAGTAGGAGTTAAGAAAAATAGTGCCCAAAGCCCCTAAAGGGGATGTGTAGTTAATTTTGTCTCTTAAATTTATATGTGTTTTTATTTTTGACTTTGAATTACCTATTCTGATTGTTGTAAATCAAATTTAATATAACATGTACAAAGATAGTGAATCTTCAGCTTTAAATCGAAAGCAAAAATTCAAGAAACTGAATTGATATAACAAGTCATTGAGGATAATGTTGAATGATAGTTGTTTAATAGATGGTTAATAAAATAAAAGAGTTAGCGAAAAATATCACTAACTCTTCTACTACCAATATTTAATTATCAAATTAACTAATCAACCAATCAACTAATCAACCAATCAACTAATCAACCAATTAACTAATCAACTAATTAACTAATTAACTGATGAACCAATTAACCAATCAACCAATTTACAATTCCCAAGCTAAAGCGCTGGCACCCAAAATAGCAGCATCAGCTTCTTTCAGTTCGCTAAAGAATAATTTGACTTTTCCTTTCCACAAAGGCAGCAAATTAGCTTCCATGTGTTCGCGTATAGGATTCATTATCAAGTCGCCAGCTTTCGATAAGCCACCAAAAATAGCAATAGCCTCGGGTGCACTGAATGCAACGAAATCTGCTAAGCTTTGACCTAAAATTTTTCCAGTAAACTCGAAAATTTCTTTGGCTACCTCGTCACCTTCCATAGCAGCATCAAATACATCTTTCGATGTAATGCTATCCACCGGAATGTTGCGCAACAAGCTATCTTTGGTAGTAGAGCCCAGAATTTCGCGTGCCGAACGAGCTACACCTGTAGCCGAACAGTAAGTTTCCAAACAACCATGTTTGCCACAGCCACATAAGCGTCCATTCTCACGAATAGCTGTAGTGTGCCCCAATTCACCTGCAAAACCATCGTGACCGTAAACTACTTTACCATCGATAATAATACCGCTACCAACACCTGTGCCGAGCGTAATCATAATAAAGTTTTTCATTCCACGAGCACCACCATACGTCATTTCGCCAACAGCAGCAGCATTGGCATCATTGGTAAGTGCAGTAGGTATTGCAAACTTTTCGGTCATCAATTTCGCAAAAGGAATAACACCTTTCCAAGGTAAGTTAGGAGCAAATTCAATATTTCCGGTATAATAATTACCATTGGGAGCGCCAACGCCAATACCTTTAATTTTATCGCTACCACCTGCCGAATTGATAATTTTTATCATTTCGTCGTACAAATCCTGCACGTACAAATTAACATCGCTGTGCGTGCCGGTTTTAATTGCACTTTTCGATATTACATTACCACGGCTATCCACCACACCAAAAACAGTGTTTGTGCCGCCCATATCCATTCCTATAACATAAGGTTTTTCCATTATTAATTATTAATTTTTAATTGTCAATTATTCTACCGGTATATCTTTGTTTACGTTTTTGCAACCAACCAATGCATACCACAACATATACGCTAAACAAGCAAACATTACCCAGTAGCTATTAATATATCCGAAATTATCCGAAACCCAGCCTTGAATTAATGGAACAATTCCACCACCCATAACCATTACCATGAAAATTCCGGAAGCAGCAGCAGTGTATTTTCCAAGACCTTCGACAGCCAAATTGAAAACGCCACCCCACATAATAGATGTACATAAACCAGTGAGAACAAAGAATATAACACTAATTGGAACAGCTACATTTAAATATGGAAGATTTACTGCAACAGAAGTTGGAATAAAAATTGCAAGTAAGATAAATACCAAACCAACCAACGAAACAGTGGTCAACATAGTTTTACTCGATACTTTTGAACCTAAAAATCCACCTGCAAGTCGGCCTACAAGCATTAATAGCCAATATATTCCAACTATACTTCCTGCAATTGTTGCATCGAGTCCTAATCCTGGATTTTCGGCTGTAGTTTGTGCAGTCATAAATAAGTTGGCAGTACTTGGAATTCCAATTTCGATACCTACATAAATAAAAATTGCAATTGCACCAAATATGAAATGACGGAACGAAAGTGGACTGTGAGCATGTTTTACTTTACGTTCGGCAGCAGTTTCTTTGTGTGGCTCAGGGATTTTTACAAAGGATAATACAACAAATGCTAATGCAAAAATACCTAATGCTAAAAACAAAGCAGGATTTGCTTTTTCAATCGTACGACCGGCTTCAGCACCCATTAACCAACCTACTAACATAGGAGTTATTGTTGCACCAATAGAGTTGATAGAACCTCCAAATTGTAACAGTTTATTACCAGAGTTTCCGCCTCCACCAAGTGTGTTAAGCATTGGATTTACAACCGTATTCAACATACACATCGAAAAGCCTGAGATAAATGTACCTATCAAGTAAACCGAAAACAAACCAACTTGCCCTGACATAAATTGAACGGATACTCCAATAAATCCAACTGCTATGGCAGCAAGAGCCGTAACTTTGTATCCCCATTTTTTAAGCATAATACCTGCGGGAATTCCCATAAAGGCATAAGCCAAGAAATTTCCTAAAAACCCTAACTGTGATTCGAAGTTGGAAGCTCCAAATTGTTTAGCTACAATTACACCCATCGGACTTGGTAGCCCTGTAACGAAAGCAATCATAAAGAAAAGAGCGAACATCATTGCTATTGGCAATGCGTAATTTTTGTTTTCTGTACTCATGTGAATTTGATTTTTTTTTTGATTATTTAAGTGTGAAATTTTATCAATTCTTTTTTTGAGATGAATGACCCGCAAAATTAGTGTTTTTTATGGCTGAATAAAGGTAAATCCTGTATTAAAAAAATGTTTTACAACAGCTTTTAGTTCGAATTTTTCACGAACACCTTGTTGTAAAGAACAATTATAAATTTTTGAATAAAAATTCACTCATACGAGTATATAAATGACGACGGGTTTGTTTGCCCAAAATACTGTGATTTTTGTCGGTGTAAAGCTGCATTTCGAACTGTTTGTCGGCTTCTACTAATTTATCAATATATAATAGAGTATTTTGAACATGCACGTTATCATCGGCTGTGCCATGTACTATAAGCAGTTTCCCGTTTAATTTTGATACCATATTAATAGCCGAAGTTTGTGTGTAGCCATCGTAATTTTCCTGCGGACGATTCATAAAACGTTCGGTATAAGCTGTATTATACAATTTCCAATCGGTAACAGGTGCCACGGAAATTCCGGCTTTAAATATTTTTTCGCCAGTACTCATACTCCATAATGTCATAGAACCACCATAACTCCAGCCCCAAATTCCAATTCGGTCTTTGTCGATAAACGATTGTTGAGCCAAATACTTGGCAGTTTCTACTTGGTCTTTTGTTTCTAAAATGCCTAATTTACCATAAGTACATTTGCGGAAATCGGCTCCACGAGCACCCGTACCACGCCCATCTACACACACTACCACATATCCTTTTGTAGCTAAATAATACTCCCAATCAATATCCCACTTGTCTAATACTTCTTGCGAGTTTGGTCCGCTATATTGCACCTGCAAAACAGGATATTTTTTATTAGCATCAAAATCGGTTGGTTTTATCATCCAGCCATTAAGTTGAATATTTTCGGAAGTTTTAAAAGTGAAAAATGTTTTTTTTGGTAAATTGAGTGCTTCGAATTCCGATTTTACAGATTCACTGTTTGCAATGCTGCGAATATTGGCGCCTGTATTCGAACGTAAAAAGAGCGAATTTGGCTGCGTGAGCGACGAAGTATTATCAGTAAATAAAGTAAAAGTATTATTAAAAGAAGCTATGTGATTGCCTTTTCCATCAGTTAAACGCATTTTTTTTCCTTTCAAATCTATCGAAAAAATATCGAGCTGAAGCGGCGAAACCTCCGCAGACTGATAATAAATCACTTTTTTTGCCTCATCGTAACCGTAAAAATCAGTTACATCCCAATTGCCTTTGGTCAATTGTTTTACAAGCTGACCTGTAATTCGGTATTGATAAATATGACGATAACCATCGCGCTCGCTTACATTATAAAAGTATTGATTATCAGTACTAAATTGCAAGAAATCAATATTCCCGTAATCCACAAAACGTTTATCTTCTTCGCGCAATATCAATTTGCTAACAGTCGAACGAGGGTCGGCCATAAGCATATCGAGCCTATTCTGACTTCGATTCAGTTTAAAAATAATCAATTGCTCGGGGGAGTTTGCCCATTTGAGGCGTGGCACATAAAAATCTTCGTCCTCCTTTGAAATTTTCATTACGCGGGTTATTTTGTTAAAATCGTCGTACACACAAACTTGCACTTTCGAATTGTTTTCGCCTGCTTTGGGATATTTGAATTTACTAAATCCTGGATACAGATTTAACTCATCGGCACTTTTCTCATTTTTAAATAATTGAAAAGAAAATTCTGGAACATCTTTTTCAGTAAATTTTGTAAAAGCCAACAATTTACTATCAGGGCTCCAAGCAAAATGCCTTGTAGCTTCAAACTCTTCCTCGTAAACCCAATCGGGTGTGCCATTTATAATTTTGCCTTCTTCTCCATCTTTGGTAACTTGCAGTTCGGTTTTGAAATCGACTTTGTACAAGAAAAGGTTGTTTTTGCAGGCAAAAGCAATGTAGCGACTATCTGGCGAAAAAAGCGGTACTTCTTGTGGGCCATTCGCCGAAAGTGATTCTATTTCTTTGCGTTTTACATCATATATATAATAGTCGGCGGTAAACGTACGGCGGTAACGATATTTTACATTGGTATAAACAAGCATTTTTTGCTCACTTGGACTAAATTCGTAGCCGGTAATTTTTTTTATGGGACATTTTTTAGCTTGAAAAACACTGAAAAGTGTATCCACGGTAGCGCCAGTTCGGTAATTGTATTTTACTACGGCATTGCCATTAACCAAAAGCGTATAATGTTCGCCATCGTTCATGGAGCGGGGTGTTTCAAATTTTTTGGCTTTGTATTTACCATCGGTAATGTCGTATAATAAATTACCAAACATTATTGTAACTGTAAAAATACTTATGAATACTATACTTAATCGTTTCATTATATTTGTATTATTTTTTTTATGTATATTCGAAAAATACTCAATTTCCTCACAAAAATAAAATAAAAAGTGCTTTGAATACTTTTAGAGCTCAAAAGTTTTTAATCACTTAACATTTTTCTGTTTAATAACGCTTATTTACAAGAACTTATTTGATATTATCTTTGTTAAAGTATTCGAAACAACCAATTTTACTAAAAATATAACCACAAAAGGGCAGAAAAGAATCAATAGTTTATTCATTATTTTTTTTATATATTGATAAATTTAATTCCTTTTGTTTTCTTTTGTGGTTAAAAAACAAAGTGTAATCTCATGCTAAATAAAACATATCAACTCACCGATTTTTTACCAACTACCAAAAAAGAACTCGAACTGCGCAATTGGGACGAAGTAGATGTGGTCTTTTTTACTGGCGACGCCTACATCGATCATCCCGCTTTTGGAGCGGCTGTTATTGGTCGAATTCTCGAAGCCGAAGGACTTCGTGTAGCTATTGTTCCTCAACCAAACTGGCGTGACGATTTACGCGATTTTAAGAAAATGGGACGTCCGCGTTTATTTTTTGCCGTTTCGGGCGGAAATATGGACTCGATGGTGAATCATTATACGGCCAACAAACGCCTGCGTTCGGACGATGCGTATTCGCCTGATGGTAAGCCAAATATGCGACCCGATTACGCTACCATTACGTATTGCAATATAATTAGAAAGCTGTATCCTGAAGTACCCATTGTAATAGGTGGAATTGAAGCCTCACTTCGAAGGTTTACGCACTACGATTATTGGTCGGATAAGCTAATGCCCAGTATTTTGGTTGATTCGAAAGCGGATATTTTAATTTACGGTAATGGCGAAAAGCCAATTCGCGAACTGGTTGCCCGTGTAAAAAATGGCGAAAGTATCAAGGAACTGACGGATATTCCGCAAACTTCTTTTTTGGCAAAAGTAATTCCTGCTTCCAAATTCAGTGATAAAACGCTTGTTCCTCACGAAACATGTTTAGTAGACAAAAAACTCTATGCTTCTAATTTTAAGCATATTGAGATAGAAAGTAATCGTATTGAAGCCGACCGTTTACTGCAAAAAACGGGTAATCGTTGGGTAGTAGTTAATCCGCCTTATGAGCCGCTTTCGGAGGCGGAGTTGGATTTTTCTTTCGACTTGCCTTACACGCGTTTGCCACATCCAAAATACAAAGGTAAAACCATTCCTGCATTCGAAATGATAAAGTTTTCGGTGAATTTGCATCGGGGCTGTTTTGGTGGTTGTGCATTCTGCACCATTTCGGCACATCAAGGTAAGCACATTGTGTCGCGCTCCAAAGAATCGATTTTAAATGAGGTGAAAAAAGTAACCGAAATGCCCGATTTTAAAGGCTATATAAGCGATTTGGGTGGACCGTCGGCTAATATGTATGGGCTAAAAGGCATTGATATGGACATTTGCCGAAAATGCAAAAAACCTTCGTGCATACATCCCAAAGTTTGTTTTAATTTGGACACAAACCATAGCAGACTGCTTGATATTTACCGTTCGGTAGATAAAATGCCGGGCATCAAAAAATCGTTTGTTGGGAGCGGAGTGAGGTACGATTTATTATTGAGCGATACAAAGAGCGAAGAAGCAAATAAAAGCCATGCGGAATATATTAAAGAGCTGATTAGCAAACATGTATCAGGCCGTTTGAAAATCGCTCCCGAGCATACTTCCGATAAAGTATTGTACACAATGCGTAAACCAGCATTTGAGTATTTTGCAAAATTTAAAGAACAATTCGAACGTATTAACCGTGAAGCTGGACTCAATCAGCAGCTTATTCCTTACTTTATTTCGAGCCATCCGGGTTGTAAAAACGAAGATATGGCCGATTTGGCGGTTTTAACCAAGAAAATGGATTTTAAATTAGAACAAGTTCAGGATTTTACGCCAACTCCTATGACTTTGGCTACCGAAATTTACTATTCGGGTTATCATCCTTATACTTTAGAACCGATGTATACAGCCAAAAGTAAAAACGAAAAACTCGAACAGCGTAAATTCTTTTTCTGGTATAAGCCCGAATATAAAGGTTCTATTATCAGAGACTTACAAAAAATGAAACGTGCCGACTTGCAAAGTAAACTATTTGGAAGATAGAGATTTTATTAAACAATATTGAAAGTTTATTTGTAAATCAAGATTATTAAAATATAATTCGTAGTTTTGTACATTAAAATTGTGCCACTATGCTCGAAAAAATAATAAATTTTAGTATCAACAATAAGTTGATAATCATACTGTTTACCTTAACTATTGCTGCTTTTGGTCTTTTTGCTGTTTTTCATATTCCGGTGGGAGCTGTGCCCGATATTACTAATAATCAGGTACAAGTAATTACCACTTCGGGAAACCTTTCTACGCAAGAAATAGAGCAATATATAACTGCACCTGTAGAAATGGAGATGGCCAATTTGCCAGGTGTGAAGGAAATTCGTTCCGTTTCGAAATTTGGTATATCGCTCATTACCATTGTATTCGACGAAAAATTAGGCGCTTACTTACCCCGTCAACTCATTTCAGAAAAAATTAAAAGTGCATCGGCTAAAATACCTGAAGGATTTGGAGTGCCCGAAATGGGACCTATTACCACCGGATTGGGCGAAATATATCAATACACTTTGGATGTTGAAAAGAACTTCGAAAATAGATATACAGCTACCGATTTACGAACCATTCAGGATTGGGTTGTTAAGCGTCGATTGTCGGGTATTACTGGCGTAGTCGAAATAAATAGCTGGGGTGGCTACCTCAAACAATACGAAGTCGCAATTGACCCCGCACAACTCACTGCATTAAATATCACATTGGTAGAGGTTTACAATGCTTTGGTTGGTAATAATAGTATTTCGGGTGGTGCTTACATCGAAAAAACAAACCAAAGCTACTTTATTCGAGGCGACGGTCAAGTGAAATCGGTCGAAGATATTGAGCAAATTGTGGTTAAAAATGTAAATTCAACTCCTATACTTGTCAAAAATATTGCTTCCGTAAAGTTTGGACATGCCAATAGATATGGCGCTATTACTACCAATGGCAAAGGCGAAACCATACTTGGACAAGTAATGATGCTCAAAGGTGCAAATTCAAAAACGGTTATAAATGATGTGAAAGCGCGTGTGGACGAAATACGCGCGAATTTACCCGAAGGTATAAGCATCAATCCTATTGTAGACCGCAGCGAATTGGTGGCTAAAACCACATTTACAGTAGCCGAAAATCTTATTTTAGGTGCTATAATAGTAATGCTAACTGTATTGCTCTTAATTGGGAATATGCGTTCGGCACTTGTTATTACTTCTATGATTCCGTTGGTATTGCTTTTTACAATATCCATGATGTATATTTTTGGAGTAGATGCTAATTTAATGAGTTTGGGTGCGCTCGACTTTGGAATTATTATCGACGGAGCTGTTATTATTGTGGAATATATTGCGCTCAAAATAGTGCTAAACAAACACAAAATAGATGCCATTGAGGGCGACGAACGCGATGCATTGATGGATAAGCTATCGTTAGAGGGAGCTTCGAAAATGATGAAATCAGCTATTTTTGGTCAAATTATTATTTTGATTGTTTTTATTCCTATTCTTTCGCTCTCGGGCGTGGAGGGCAAAATGTTTAAACCCATGGCTTTGTCGTTTTGTTTTGCCATTATTGGTGCTATGATAATTGGTTTGACTTGGCTTCCTGTTGCTTCTTCGTTATTTTTAAAACCTTCCAAATCAAATAAAAAAAATATATCAGATTGGTTTATGAATTTGGCTCATAAATCGTATTTGCCAGTTATAGAATGGTCGTGTAAACATAAAAAAATGGTACTCGGTGCAGCAGTTGTATCGTTGATTTTTACTGGTTTTTTGTTTACACAAATAGGAGGGGAGTTTGTACCAACGCTCGACGAAGGCGATTTTGTGATTCAGCCAGTGCTCAAAACAGGAACTTCGCTTTCCAAAACAATTGAGACAACCACCCGAATGGAACAGATACTTGTAAGTAAGTTTTCGGAAGTGGATAAAGTAGTAAGCCGCATTGGTGCTGCCGAAGTACCTACCGACCCCATGTCGATGGAAGAGATTGATATGATTATAAAACTTAAACCAAGAAGCGAATGGGTAAATGCCTCAAATAAAGAGGAGTTGGCTGATAATTTTAAAGCGGCACTTTCAATTATTCCAGGTGTTGAATATGAATTTACGCAACCTATCGAAATGCGTTTCAATGAACTTATTACGGGCGTACGATCTGATATTGCCATTAAAATTTTTGGCGACGATCTCGAATATATTGACAAAAAAGCAAACGAAATAAAAAATCTGATTACAGATATTCCGGGGGCGAGTGATGTAATTTTAGAAAAAACGTCGGGTCTACCTCAGGTTAAAATTGATTACAATCGCTCCAAAATTGCTTATTATGGAGTTGATATTCGTACCCTAAATACTTACTTGGCAACTGCTTTTGGAGGCGAAGCAGCTGGAGTTGTTTTCGAAGGCGAAAAGCGTTTCGATTTGGTGGTGCGCTTCGACAAACAAAACCGAACTGATATAGGCGATATTCGTCAACTTAAAGTGCCGCTTCCTAATGGGCAGCTAATTCCGATATCCGAACTTGCTGCTATCGAATACGCCGAAGGGCCTGCTAAAATATCGCGCGAAAATACCCGTCGGCGTGTGGTGGTAAGTGTCAATGTGCGCAATCGCGACCTGCAATCAGTTGTAAAGGATATTCAGGCTAAGGTTGACAAAAATATCACTTTGAAACCTGGAACGTATATTACTTACGGTGGACAATTCGAAAATCTTCAAAATGCCACTAACCGTTTGATGATTGCAGTTCCAGTTGCGCTCTTATTAATATTTATTTTCTTGCATTTTGCTTTTAAATCGTTCAAAGATGCCATTATGATTTTTACGGCTATTCCGTTGGCTACGGTGGGCGGTGTTTTCTTGCTTTGGGTGCGCGGAATGCCTTTCAGCGTGTCGGCTGGTGTTGGCTTTATCGCTTTGTTCGGTATTGCAGTGCTTAATGGCATTGTACTGATAGAACATCTCAAAGAATTAAAACATTCTGGAACATTTACCATGCGGGAATTAATAATTCAAGGTACCATTAACCGTTTGCGTCCTGTTATGCTTACTGCTGGTGCTGCAGCTATGGGATTTTTACCTATGGCTATTTCGAGTGGAGCTGGAGCCGAAGTGCAACGCCCATTAGCTACCGTTGTTATTGGTGGTTTAGTTACGTCTACTATGCTCACTATGATTGCACTACCAATTATGTTCGAAATATTTTACAACATACGAAGCATCAAATTTTTTTCATTTAAAATAAAATCAAAACATTATTTTTCAAAATAAATAAACTCATGAAACGAATTTTATATTTTGCATTTATCACTACTGTGGTCTTTTTTGTAACTTCATGTACCAAAAAAGATGCACCGCAAGCGTCGGAGAATGATTATATTGAAATAACCACCGAACAATTTGATGCTGAAGGCATGCAACTGAGCGAGATTGAAACTAAATCGTTCGAAGATATTGTAAAATGTAGCGGGACTATCGTGCCCAAACCCAATGGTATGGCTACTGTTACGGCGCCAATAGCTGGAGTAATCTCTAAAGTTAATTGTGTAAATGGCGAATTTATACAAAAAAATCAAGCTATATTAGAAATATCTGGTTCGGAAGTAATTGATATACAACGCGATTATGCCGAAGCTTCAGCTCATTACAAACGTTCTAAAAGCGAATACCTGCGTTTAAAATCTCTTTTTGCCGAAAAAATTATTTCTGAAAAAGAATTTATTGTGACAGAAAGTGACTTTAAAAGCGCCGAAGCCAAGTACATTAGCCTAAAACTAAAATTAGTTGCAGCTGGTTTTTCGCTTCAAGCTATCGAAAATGGTGAATTTAGTGCTTCTTATACACTTAAATCGCCCATAAGTGGTTATATTTCAGGATTAAAAGCGAATATGGGTACTTTTATAAATCAGCAATCGGTAGGAGTCGAGATTGCCGATCCTTCGCAGTATCAAATCGAATTAGCTGTTTTTGCTACTGATATTGCAAAGCTTGAAAAAGGTCAAGCAGTTCGGTTTCGCTCAGCGGGTTCTGCAACCGACCTATTGGCTGTGCTTACATCGGTCGGTGTAGTTGTCGATACTGACTCAAAGTCAATTCATTGCTATGCATCCCCCAAAGCCTCATCTATTTCTAAACCCATAGCAAACAATGCTGTTTCGGCTGAAATTATAGCACAATCAGAACCTGTTTTGGCAGTGCCAACGGAGGCTATTATAAAGTCCGAAAGCTCTAATTTTGTACTCGTTTTACACAAAAAGGATGGAACTATCTTTTCATTTAATAAAGTGTTGGTCGAAATTGGCCGTCAGCAAAATGGCTACACCGAACTGATAGGAGCTAAACTCAATGGACAAATTATTAGCAAAGGGATTTATAATATCGTTTTGTAAAAAAAAATATCACTTCAATTTCTGTCATTAAAAAAAGCCCGAAATAACAAAAATTGTTATCTCGGGCTTTTAAAATGTCGATTTTTTTAAATTCCTTTTTCGCTAAGGTATCTTTCGGCATCTATGGCCGCCATACAGCCACTTCCGGCAGCGGTAATTGCTTGACGGTAATGTGGGTCGGCAACGTCGCCCGAAGCAAATACGCCAGGAATATTTGTGCGCGTAGAGCCACCAAAAGTTTTGATATAACCCACTTCGTCGGTTTCAATCCAAGGTTTGAACACATCAGAATTTGGTTTGTGTCCAATTGCCAAGAAAAAGCCATCAATTTTGATGTGCACTTGTTCTTCGTCGGCTTCCCCTTTGCGTTTAACCAAATTTGCCCCTTCCACCACTTTTTCGCCTGTTAGTCCTAAAGTTTCGTGTTCGAAAAGCACTTCAATTTTTGGGTTGGACAATACGCGTTCCTGCATAATTTTGGACGCACGAAGGAACGATTTGCGTACAATCAAAAATACTTTATCAGCTAATGCCGAAAGATAAGTTGCTTCTTCGCAAGCCGTATCACCACCACCAACTACCGCTACAATGCGTTTACGATAGAAAAATCCATCGCAGGTAGCACATGCCGAAACGCCCGAACCAGCGTATTTTGTTTCGTCGGGCAAACCAAGGTATTTTGCTGTGGCTCCAGTTGAAATAATGAGTGTTTCAGCTTCAATTACTTTTTCGCCATCCACGGTTACTTTGTAGGGAGCTTCCGAAAGGTCGGTAGCCGTTACATAGCCAAAACGTATGTCGGCACCAAAACGCTCTGCTTGATTTTTTAATTCTTCCATCATTTCCGGTCCTGTAATTCCATTCGGATAACCTGGAAAATTTTCAACCTCGTTGGTGGTTGTAAGTTGGCCTCCAGGTTGCATTCCTTCGTACAAAACAGGAGATAAGTTGGCGCGTGAGGCATAAATGGCGGCTGTGTAGCCTGCTGGTCCTGAACCTATTATCAGGCAACGTACTTTTTCTGTCATTATCGTAAATCGTTTATTAATATTTGTTTATAATTTGCTTTTTTAAATGTAAAGTCAGCATCGGGCACATTGCCAGCATTTTTGTAGTTTGTTAGTTTAAGTAGAGTTGTAGATTTTTTTTTATCCAACAAACGTATAATTTCTAATGCTTTGGATTTTTTATTCAACTGCACTTCCACTTTTACAAAATCGTCTTTTTTATTTTTAGGTATCAATTCTATCAAGTCGGAATTTACCAATTTTGTTTTACTAAAACGAATCCAGGATTTAATTTTGAAAGCTGCCAAAATAGACAATGGATTAATTTGTGCCAACTCCTCAAGTGTGGGCTCCGTTATTGTAACTTCGTTATCCGATTTTAGGTAAGTCCATTGTGTTTTTCCATCAAACCAAGCTTTCGTTTCATCCATCTCAATAGTGAATTTGTTAGCTTTCAAAACAAAGGTTCCCGAAATCGTCTGCGAAATTACAGCATTTTTTTCAGTTACCGAAAGTTGAAAATTGGTTTTAACCGCAGTTGTGCGAACAGATGCGATTAAATTATTGATAACTCTTTCAGCATCAGTGTTGTTTTGAGCCGATAAGCCCACTATCGAAAATATTAATACAGCTATTGAAGAGCCTAATCTATTCATTTTTATTTACAATTTTCCCGATAGCTATCGGGGTTACAATTTACCATTTGTCAAAGCTGACGCAAAATTTGTTCCAAATGATAATCGTCCAATACAAGTACCTGACGTGCCTTGCTGCCTTCAAATGGTCCTATAATGCCAGCCACTTCTAACTGATCGACAATACGACCAGCACGGTTATAGCCAATCGAGAACTTTCGTTGAATGAGCGAAGTAGAGCCTTGTTGACTTGCCACTATCAATCGAGCAGCTTCTTCGAATAGTGCATCGCGCTTACTCATATCCACCGAACTCATGTCTACTCCTTCGCCATCCGGATTGATATATTCGGGCAGATAAAATGCAGTTGGGTAACTTTGTTGACCGCTAATATGATGTACTATATTTTCAACTTCGGGTGTATCAACAAATGCACACTGCACACGCATCAAATCATTTCCTTGTGAGAAAAGCATATCACCACGTCCTACTAATTGGTTTGCTCCAGGAGCATCCAAAATAGTACGCGAGTCCATCATCGACGATACGCGGAATGCCACGCGAGCAGGGAAGTTGGCCTTTATCACACCTGTAATAATATTTACCGAAGGGCGTTGTGTGGCAATAATCATGTGTATGCCCACCGCGCGCGCCAACTGTGCAATACGAGCAATTGGCATTTCCACTTCTTTGCCTGCCGTCATTATCAAGTCGCCAAACTCATCCACAATTACAACTATATATGGCAGGAATCGATGTCCTTTTTCGGGGTTCAGATTTCGGTTGAAAAATTTCTCGTTGTATTCCTTAATATTACGAACATGTGCTTTTTTAAGCAAATCGTACCGTTCGTCCATTTCCTTACAAAGCGAATTTAATGTTTCAACCACTTTACTAGTGTCGGTAATAATGGCATCTTCGCCATCGGGCAATTTAGCTAAGAAATGCTTTTCAATATCACCATAAATATTAAATTCCACTTTTTTAGGGTCAACCAAAACCAATTTGAGTTGCGAAGGATGTTTTTTGTAAAGTAAGGAAGTGATAATCGCATTTAATCCGACCGATTTACCTTGACCTGTGGCTCCAGCGACTAATAAGTGAGGCATTTTAGCTAAATCTACCATAAAAATTTCGTTGGTAATGGTTCTGCCAAAAGCCACTGGAAGTTCAAACTTCGATTCCTGAAATTTTTTCGAAGCAATTACCGAATGCATCGAAACCACTTGTGGGTCGGCATTTGGTACTTCAATACCAATCGTTCCTTTGCCTGGAATTGGTGCAATAATACGAATGCCAGTTGCAGCCAAGCTGAGCATAATATCATATTCTAAATTTCGTATTTTCGAAATACGAACCCCCGCTTTAGGCACAATTTCGTAAAGCGTAATAGTTGGCCCAACAGTTGCTTTTATGGTATCTATCTCAATTCCAAAGTTTTGAAGTATGGTGATAATTTTATTTTTATTTGCATTCTGCTCCACCATGTCAATTTGTGTATCGTTTTCACTTCCATACACTTTGAGCAAATCGAGTGTGGGAGGTTGATAATGCGACAACTCAAGTGTTGGGTCGTATTTGCCTAATTTGGCAATATTATAATATGGATCTTCATTCTCAGCAGCCAAATTTTCTTCTGGTTCTAAATCAACTGCTCTATTTTCTTCGGGATGTATCGGTGGTTCAATTTCGAAAGGCACTTCCACTATCTCTATGTCATCATCAACAGTGGGTTCTTCCAAATCTAATTCTTTTTCGTTAATAATAATGCTATCTTCTTCTTCGGCCTTTGTAACCCAATCTTCGGGTATCAATTCGGTACCAACGGCTACTGAAGGTTCGTTTTCTTCCATATCATCATCTTCAAATTCCGATTCTACGCTTTCTAAGTTAACAGCCTCGGTTGGAATATTTTTCTGTTTTTTAGAAAAAAGGCGTTTCAAAAACGGCATCGTTGCTTTGGATGAAATAACACTATAAAGAATGAAAATTCCAACCAATGCCATTATTGTGCCCGGAAGCCCAATATATGAATTTATAAAATCGCTTACATATTCGCCATGCAAGCCGCCTGGTGCAAAGAAAATCCATCCCTTCACGAATGGATTTACAGCTATTGCCAAGGTTATCGAAAGCCAAAAAAGCCAAAAGGCAGCATGAAAAAATGCAGCTGTTAACGTTAATGTTTTAACACGCAGCAACTTTAGCCCCATTATAAAACCAAAAAATAAAATTGTAAATGAGGACACACCAAACCATTTGTTAATCATTGTTTCGGCCAAATAAGCCCCTGTTACAGATGTCCAGTTTTGAATATCGATACGTAAACTGATAACTTCAGCATAGGGTAAATCCATTTTGCTTTGGTCGGCTGCACCTGTGAAAAAATACGAAACGAATGCCAGCGTAAAATACAAAACAATGATAATTAAGAAAATACCAGCAACAAAATGCGTGCGCTCATCTTTGAAAAAGTCTTTAAGTCCTTTCCAAAAATGGATGCTTTCCTCCTTGTTTCGTTGACTCGAAGATTTGTTTTCGATGGTAGGTGTGTTTTTAAATTCCTGCTTTGTTTCAGGTCTCTGACTTGGTTTTATTGGTTTTCGGGGCGCCATAAATTAATTTTTTTACAAGATGCAAACTTACATAAAAAAAATGACTATTAGGGTAATAATTTTGATTTGTCTAAAGCGAAATTTTTTTTTTTGTTTTTTTGGATATTTTTTTAAACAATTTTATTAGTCAGTTGTTTTAAAATCATATTACTGATGTTTTGTATTGAACTTTGTATTTTATTGTTCTGTATATTATTAACTTAGAGTTATTTTCAAAACATTTTTAATATTTTAATTTGTGAATTATTAATCAAAATATCAATCAAAAAAAAAGAAGTATGAAAACAATTAAAAAATTTTTATTTTTAGTAGCCCTAAGTGCTGCTTTCGTATCGTGTGATTTGTTAGAAGTTCCGGTAAATGATGTAGAGTTCGAAACTGATATGGATCTGTCGGTACAAGAAAATTCGAGTGGTGTTTCAATGCTCAAAGTAGTTGCCCTTTCCAAAACATTTAGCAAACAAGGTGAAGTGAACTTAGCCGATATTAGCGATGTGAAGGATAAGTTGGATAAAATCAAATCGATGAAAATTACTAAGGTGAGAGTTAGTGCTATTGAATTTCTACCAGTAGGTACAAAAATTTCTGGATTTACTATGAGTTTCCCCGATTTGGGAATTACTAAAACTGATATTCAGGGAACAGAAACTGAATTTTCAGATATTATTGTTAGTTTTACTGCTGCTGAGTTAACTAAAATTCAGGATGCGCTTTTGAAAGATAAAAAAATTAAATATTCTGTAGGTGGAACTGTAAGCAATTATCCCGTAACTTTTACTATTGTTACAAAATATACAGCAGACTTCAAGGTTAAATTGTTGTAACAGTAAATTTTTGCAAACCTATTAAGCTATCAGTTATTTAGTATCTGATAGCTTAATTTTTATAAACCAAATAATGTGAGTTGTTCTGTTTATTTTAAAAAATAGAATCAAGTATTTGAATATTAAAATATTAAGTATGAAAACAATTACAAAGTTTTATACGGTTTTAGTTGTATTTGTTTTATTTGTTGCTCCAACTGTTTTTTCGCAACAGGTAAACACTATGTATTTTATGGATAATAATCCATACCGAAATAAATTAAATCCGGCGTTTCAACCTTTAAGTAATGTGTACGTAGGTTTTCCTGTATTAGGTTATTCTCAATTCGGTATTGGCAATAACGCCCTTTCGATAACCGATATTTTTAACCCCGACGGATCTCTTAAAGATTTTAAGTCGTTGCTTAAAAAGAATAATCAATTCCACAGCGATATTGATTTAAATCTTTTGTCATTCGGCTTTCGTACAGGCAAATCCTATTGGAATTTTGGTGTTAATCAGCGCATCGATTTTCAGACTACCGTGCCTAAAAGTTTAGTAGATGCAGTTAGCAATAGTACTATAGATAAAGCCTATTCGGGTTTCGATTTGAATATGTTTACAGAAGTCGGATTGGGTTATTCGCGCAAATTGAACGAAAAATTGAGTGCAGGTTTAAAGCTTAAGATGCTCATTGGACAGGCCAATTTGAGCCTTCAGAGCAATAGCTTTTATGTGAAAAATGCAAACAACAAACTCGATTTTAACAACGAAGGTTTCATCCGTACTTCGTCTCCTATTAAAATTAATGGTGTAGAGATTCCTGAAATACCACCAGTAACTGATTTTGTAGCGCCATCAGGCATTGGTGCAGCTTTCGATCTTGGGGTGAATTACGAGCCTATCAAAAACTTGAATGTTTCGGCAGCTTTAACCGATTTGGGTACGATAAGATGGAGTAATAATGTGAAAACATACAATTATACCCTTGCAGCAAATCAATTGCCTACAACAATGGCTGGTTTGGATTCAATAACGAATTTCCCTAAAAACTTTTACACATTAGATTCAACCCAAACAGCTTATTCAACAAGCTTGATGCCCAAATTAAACATTGGTGTTGAATACGGGTTTTTAAAAAACAGTATAAGTGTTGGGATGTTGTCGCGAAATTCATTCTATAAAAGTTCGATTTATAGCGAGTTAACTGCATCGTTGAATATAAAACCGGTTAGTTGGTTCAATTTATCGGGATCTTATTCAATATTGAATGGTAGATCAAGTAATATAGGGGCTGGTTTAGGTTTCCGACTTGGTTTTATGTATTTGTTTGCCACAGCCGATTACATTCCTCTAAATTATAGTGATAAGATTATCATACCCGATTTAGATAATATGGAAATTCCTGCTGTTAATACGAATAATATTAACGTGGCATTTGGTTTTAGTTTTGTATTCGGTAACAAACAAGATAGTGATAAAGATGGCGTTAGTAATAGTCGAGACAAATGCAAAGACACTCCTTATGGTGTGATTGTTGATAAAAAAGGTTGTCCGCTTGATACCGATGGCGATGGTATTTACGACTTTTTGGATAAATGCCCCGATACGCCTAAAGATGCACAAAATAATATTGATGCTGATGGATGTCCTATTGACACGGATGGAGATGGCGTGTTCGATTATTTAGATAAATGTCCGGGTACAATACCTGCGGCTTATGGTAAAGTGGACGAAATGGGTTGCCCTAAAGATACGGATAAAGATGGAATTCCAGATTACTTAGACAAATGTGAGGCAACTCCCGAAGGTGTTCTGACAGATTCATTGGGTTGTCCGCTCGACAAAGATGGTGATAATGTTCCTGATTATTTGGATAAATGCCCTGCTACACCTATGCAAGCACGTGGTTTAATCGATTCTACGGGTTGTCCTATCGATACAGATTTGGATGGTGTGTACGATTATTTAGATAAATGTCCTAATACACCTGAATTTGCTCGTGCGGCAGTAGATTCTACGGGTTGCCCTAAAGATACCGACAAAGATGGTGTAGCTGATTATTTAGACAAATGCCCTGAAACACCACTCGAAGCTAAAGGTACTGTCGACGAAAATGGTTGTCCAAAAGATACCGACGGCGATGGTGTGTTGGATTACTTGGATAATTGCCCCCGATTGGCAGGTGTTGCTTCGAACAAAGGTTGCCCCGAAATTAAAAAAGAAGTGCGTCAATTGTTCCAAAAGGCTTTACAAGGTATACAGTTCGAAACTGGAAAATCGACTATTAAACCTGTTTCGTTCAAAATATTGAACGATGTAGCCAAAGTGCTTTCCGAAAATCAAACTTATTTGGTCGAAATTCAAGGACACACCGATAATGTGGGTAAAAAGGATGCCAATCAAAAATTATCGGAAGATAGGGCTAAAGCGGTTCGCGAGTTTATTTTGGCAAAAGGAATAGACGAAAAACGTATTACTTCGAACGGATATGGCGATACCAAACCTGTGTTGCCAAATACTTCGAAAGAAAACAAAGCAAAAAATAGACGTGTAGAATTTGTGGTTAGCTTCGAGGAGGTTAAGATTGTCGATGAAGAATTATAAAGCTATCTAATTTAATTAAAAAGGCTGTTTGAGATTTTCAAACAGCCTTTTTTATTGGTTTTTCATAAATTATGTATATATTTGCCACTCATTTCGTAAATCATAAAAAAAAGACCTATAATGGTACATATTCATACCTTTCGGAAAATTATGGCAAGTTGTGTTTTTGCCTTTTTTTTATCGTCCTGCACTACTGAAATTGATTGGAATACGCAAATTGACAAACTAATTAGTGGCCAATCCTACGTTATTCCTATTGGTGAAACTACGCTTACTATAAACGATATTCTTGTTCAAATTGATTCGAGTAGTATTGATTACACAGATAAAAATTATGTATTTTTAAAATACAACGATACCATTGTTTGGGACTTTAAGGAAATAGCCGATTTACAAAGTTTAGGAAAATGGAATGAAAAAATTGAGTTTAATGGTGTAACTATCCCGTTTGTAAATAATACAGTTGAAAAGGACTTTCCACATACTATCAGTTTCGATTTTAATACAGACCTGAATGCTCAACAGGTTGTACAGTCAGAAATGAATAGTGCAAAGGTAGAAATACAGGTAATTCCCGAAAATATAGAAATTGAGCCTCAAAATGTAAAAATTACAACTTTTTTTAATTCAAATGAATTGGTATTTTTATCAGGTGGCGATGCTACAAAAGGATCTGGCTCTACATTTGTATTTAACCCAACTGTTTTGCGTACGCCTGAAGTTGTTACATTAAATCCGTTTACACTTTATACACCTAATAATTTGTCCGAATTACATTTAAA
>JAIFKX010000210.1 GCA_020049335.1 Paludibacter sp.
TTTGCAAAATAATGAATTTACCCTTGATTTAAAAGCCGGCGAAGAAGTGTTAATATTGCCTGAATTGAATGTGAAAATTGAACCCGTTACATACATAAATCTACCAGCCGATAAGTATAATTTTTACGGCGTCAAAAAAGGCAAAGAACTGAAATGGGATCAAAATTGGCAATTGCCTGAGTATATCTTGGATAGAAAATAATGTATTTTTTGTTGACCTACAGAAAAAATATTATTTTTGTTGAAACTGCAATCAAATTACAAATTTCAATTATACTTCGAATAAACAACAATCAGAAATATGTGTTTGAAATGTCCGATAGTGTTGTGGCACTCTTAATCAAGCCTTTGCAACAAAACAAGGGCAAATTATCTCTTAGCTATTTTCTCAAATGCAAATTTTTAAACTAATTCTACTTTTGACAGATTGACTTTTAAAAAATTGGAACGCGGATTTAGCAGAATGAACGGAATTGCCTGCGGCAGGCAGGTTCCTATTCTTTTTTTTATCTGTCAAAATAGAACTTATTTGTTATAAAACATTTTTTTTCAAATAAGAAAGTTTATCCTATTTCAAGCTATCAAATTACTCCCTATTATTCCAACAACGTTACATTTTATAAGATTTAATCAACAAATACGTTACAACCCAACTAAACCTGAACAATTAATATGTACTATTGTTAATAATGTATTAGTTACATTTTTGTAATTATTTATACACAATATTTATCCATAATACTTCATTTCATTATGACAAAACAGTATACACTCTCATTCCCCCTTTTAAAACGAGCAACACTTACATTAGTAGCGATATTATTTTTTGGAGTTAGTTATGCTGCGGCTCCAAGTATTAGTTATGCTTCGCCACAAGTTTATACCATAAATACTGCTATAACGCCTCTATCCCCTACCAATATAGGAGGTGCAGTTCCGGCAACAATTCCGGGAGTTTCTACTTTGGCAGGTAATGGAACTATAGGTTCAGAAAACGGCACGGGTAGCGAAGCAAGGTTTAAAAGTCCGCATGGAATAGCTGTTGATGCAGAGGGCAATGTGTATGTTGCTGACCAGAACAATCATAAAATTCGCAAAATTACGAAGGAAGGTGTTGTTACAACCTTTGCCGGAAGTGGTAGTCAGGGATCAACAAACGGAACAGGCACCGCAGCCAGTTTTAAAAGTCCGGGCGGAGTGGCTATTGATGCATCAGGGAATATTTATGTAGCAGATGTGGTCAATCATAAAATCAGAAAAATAACACCCTTAGGAATTGTTTCCACTTTTGCTGGCACCGGAGCTGTAGGCGCGCAAGATGGTGCGGGGAACGTAGCCACTTTTAAATATCCCATAGGTGTAGCTGTTGACGCATTGGGAAATGTTTATGTAGCTGACGATTATAACTATAAAATAAGAAAAATTACTTCAGCTGGTGTAGTTTCAACACTTGCCGGAACAGGACAAAAGGGTTCAGCAAATGGCGCAGGCAATGTTGCTACATTTAGTGCGCCTAAAGGAGTAGCAGTAGATGCGAACTTTAATGTATATGTTGCTGATTATGGAAATCATAAAATCCGAAAAATAACTCCCGAAGGAATAGTTTCTACATTCGCCGGAAGTGGAGGCCAAAATTCATTTGATGGCACAAGTACAAACGCAGGTTTTAAATGGCCTACCGATGTAGCGACTGATGCTTATGGGAATGTTTTTGTGACCGATAATTATAATCATAAAATTCGAAAAATTACTCCAGAAGGAGAAGTTTCAACCATTTCAGGCACTAATACAAGCGGGTCAGCTGATGGAAATCTTTCGACTGCAAGTTTCAATGAACCATTAAATATAGATGTTGATCAATCCGGTTTTTTATATGTAACCGATTATATAAACCACAAAATTCGAAAAATTATTCCTACGGGCTACACCATCAATAGAGTATTGCCTGCTGGTTTAAATTTTGATGCAGCTACCGGCACTATAAGCGGAACCCCTACGGAAATATCGCCAAACACGCTATACATAATTACTGCCTATAATTCAATTGGAAGCAGTTCTGCCTTACTTTATTTAGCTGTAAATCAGAGTGCTCCTGCAGCCCAAGCTACAAACTTGACTTTCTCTGCTACAGGAACTAACCCCCAAAACATTACATTAAAATACAATGCTTCCGCTACGGCTCAAAAATACTTGGTGGTGCGTAAAGCATCTTCTGCGCCTACTTTTGTGCCAACCGACGGAACTGAATATAGCGTTGGAGCGCAAGGTGATGACCAGATTGTGTATGTTGGAACGGCAACTTCGGCAACAGATTTGAATATGTCGACAGGTACGTATTTTTATACTGTATATGCTTATAATGGAAGTAGCACAGGCACAAAGTATCTAACTATATCGCCCCTTATCGGTAATACTTCGTTGGCCAATGGAAATAGTTTGGCATTAAACGAAACAACTCAGGCAAGTGCCGCAAGCTTTCCAGATGCCGGAGTAAGTGTTAATTTTGGAAACGGTACAGCTGGAACAAATCTGACTGTAACAAAAACAACACAAACACCAATGTCTAATTTTTCGGGTTTACCTGGCGTAAAAGGTCTTTCAAGCCTTTATTTTACAATTACATCTACAAATCCTACTCCCGGAAATTATAGTATTATCATTGATTTCTCTTCGTTAAACTTAACTGAGGTACAATGGAACAAATTTAAAGTGCTTAAAAGAAGCAATGGATCAGCTGCTTGGGCAGATGTAACCACCTTGGGCGCTACCATTGTAAACCGCCAGACCGACGGCGTTTGGGGTAAAATTACCATTAGCGGATTAAGTAGCTTTTCGCAATTCGCTGGTGGATTGGAAGCCACCACACACACCGTAACAAGTGCGTTAGAAAGTGCAGCTACAACCGGAACTTTAAAAAACCTGATTGCGGCAGCTGAATCTGGCGACTTTATTACCTTTGATGTAAGTGCCATGGGAGTAAACAAAATCATGCTCACAAGTCCCGTAGTGGTCGATAAAAACCTCACCATAATTGGTGCATCAGGTGGTATTATTTTGGACGGAAGCACCACTTCCAGAGTCATACAAATTAGCGATGATGTAGTAGCTCGATTGGAGTATCTAAAAATTCAAAATGGCTACGACGATGTGGCGTATGCCGGAGGCGTATGGAATAATGGAAATTTGACCATGCTCAATTGCGTAATCTCCGACAATAAATCGGTCGCATTTAGTGGCACAGGAGGCATACTTCAATACAGTGCACCTACTGAAAATCAAAACGATGTGCTCAATTTGGTAAATTGTACAGTAACCAACAATAAAGGCGAATCGACACTTGATGATGGCGTAGGTGGATTGTGGTTAGATGCTGGGGTTTCGAATATCTATAGTTCGATTATATATGGAAATACAGGAACCGCCGATAGCGATATTAGCACAAGTTCTACACTTGCAAAAGCCTACAACTCGTGTATCGGAAATCTTAGTCTGATAACCGTAACAGAAGGTTCTGGAAATATCAGCACAAATCCATTATTTGTAGGAACATCCATCAACGCAACACATCCGTACAGCCTTTATAGCAATTCGCCTTGTGTCAATACAGGGTCGAATTCGTATAACTTTGATTTAAAGGACATTCGAAATCAAACGCGCATTCAAAACACCACCATCGACATGGGCGCGTACGAATGGACAAGCGGGGTGGATAGTAATGGAACTACAACAGCTATTGTTACTGGAAATGAGCATACAATACGGATTTACTTCACAAACCAGAAAATTGTAATATCAGGAGCCGAAAATGCGGAAGTAACGGTATTTAACCAATTAGGTCAACAACTATTTACTGGAAAAACAACCAATGGTATGATTAACCGAAGTTTTGCTAAAGGCATTTATATAGTGAAAGTAGATGGGAAAACATCAAAGGTGTTGGTAAAATAATATTGTATAGTAAATTTAACAATTAAATTAACCCGCTTTTATCCGATAAACATAGCGGATAAAGGTTGGTTTTTATAATAGCGCTATTCTGATGCACGGTGATTATCGAATAGATATTTCTTTTTTTTATTTTTAAAATTCTATTGCATTGATAAAATTTTTGCGCTACTTTTGACAGAGGTAAACAAAACAGAAAATAACTAAGTAAGATGCTCGCATCCCATTTTAGCAAGTTTTCAAGATAAAATATTGTATATTTGCAATTCCAAAAATAAAAAACAAATCAATGACAGATATTGAAACAACTTATTTAGAACGTTGTGTAAGTACATTGGAAAAAGCATACAATCTTTTGAGAACAGTTCAGCCCGAAGAGATTGAGTATGATATGTATCGATCAGCTTGCTATTGTTGATGCTAAATATATTATTTTGGCAATAAACAATCAAAATCAGTAAAAAAGATGATACTTCGCGATAAAGACAAACAAGTTTTGACACTGCTCTTTAGTAGCATTAATAGCCCCATAGAGGTAATAGCTTATGGAAGCAGGGTAAATAATTCAGCCCATGAAGCAAGCGATTTGGATTTAGTTATCAGAACCAAAAACCACGAACCTATAAGTTTAAATTTATATTCAAATTTAGTGGAAAGAATCAGACAAAGTAATATTCCATTTTTAGTTGAATTAAGAGATTGGAATACTTTACCTAAAAGCTTTCACAAGCAAATTGAAAAAAATAGTACTATTATTTACTCAAATATCAATTAAATAAAACGATTATTATCGAATAAAAAACCGATTTTTCAAACATATTAATAAAATAGCATTCTGCTATTGTTCGCGTCACCAGAAACCTCGTAAATTTCTTTTAAGCGAACACAAGATTAGAGTAATGAGCAAAATGCTCACGCCAAACGGCGTGGGCTTTTGACTTATCAATCTTGTGTGGCCTTTACGAGGGGCTTGGTGACGGGTAGGGATTTAGTTCACGCTTTTTTTGTGGGCTAAAGTCTTATCGGGAGCAGTTGTAACGATGCAACTAAAAACCCCATTCCACAATGCCTTTAAACATTCTCCAATACGAGTCCGACATTTGGTCGTCTGCCGATTCTCTACGTTCTGCAGGTCTGAAACAGAGCGATTTTCCAAAATACATGATGCCTTTTTTTGCTTTGAGAATGGTTGAAAGCCGTTTGATAAGGGAACACAAACGACTATCCGAAGAGTTTGGAAAATCCGAAAACAATACCGAGGATTATATTCAATACTTTTTAACCGCTGGGTTGGGTTACAACGACTATGTAATTCGTGACAACAAAACACTAAGCGATATCTGCGCCAACGACAAAACTTTTGAAACTGATTTCAAAACTTATTTGGGTGCATTCGACGAAGAAACCCGCCATTTGTTGGGTGTTGACAAGGGCAATGATGAGGAAAAATACCTTGATATTTCGGGCGTTTGTGGTATCCTTCGCGCTAAAAAGATTTTGTTTTCTATCGTTCAAGGCTGGAGTAAAATTGATTTAGAACCTTTCGACAACTCCGAAATCACCACCCTCGAAGAACATATCAAACGCAAATGGGCAGACATTTCGGCTGAAACAGCAGGGGAACAATACACACCTGATGATATTATTGCACTTATTTCGGATATTGTTGCTTCCAAAATTCAGGATAACGAAGAATTCCTTACCCTTTACGACCCAACTTCGGGCGGTGGAAACTTACTATTTGGCATTGAAGACAAACTCAATAGCAAAACCAGCAGACCGATTAAGACGCACGGTATGGACTGGAATTCGTCACTCTATGCACTGGCTAAAATTGAAAGTCGTTTCCGTATCGATTCCGATATTAAATACGGCAATACACTCACTAATACTTCATTTTTAGATAAAACGTTTGATGTAATTGTGGCTAATCCTCCTTATGGTGTGGATTGGAAAGACTACCGCAAAGATATTGAAACCGACAAAACAGGTCGTTTTGTGGCTTTGCCTTCCATTTCGGACGGTCAGTTACTTTTCGACCAACACATTGTTTATCATTTGGATAATGATGGAATTGCCGTAGTTGTAAACAACGGTTCTTCGCTCTTTAGTGGCGATGCCGGAAGTGGTGAAAGCACCATTCGGAAGTACTTTTTTGATAAAGATTGGGTAGAAGCTATTATTCAAATGCCTACCGATGAGTTTTTCAATACCGGCATTTACACCTATCTCTGGGTTTTCAATAAGAACAAACCTACCGAACGGAAAGATAAAGTCATATTGATTGACGGAAGTAGTAAATATGTGCCGTTGAAGAAAAGCAAGGGAAAGAAACGCCGTGAGATGAGCTTGGAAAACCGTGCTGAAATTATCAAAGCACTAGAAGATTTTGAAGACAATGATTTTGCGAAAGTATTCGACAAATGGCATTTCTATTTCAACAAACAATCCATTATGCTTACCAACGTGGATAATGAAGGTAAATTTATAGCAGAAAAAATTAAACTTAATCCAACCAAAATCGCCCAAACAAGCGAAGAAGGCAGTTTCGAACTAAGCACCTTTGAGCTTTCTGATTTTGATAGCACCAAATATCAATCCTTATTTGATTGTTATTATGAAACCATTGCACCCGCAATCAATGCTTTCGATTACAAAGAAAATCAATTGGTAGTTGAAGCTGAAGGAAAATTTTACACATACAATGCCGATACCGAATCAATCGTAGAGACGGATTGCTATCCGTCTCAGGAAACCAAAAAAGGCAAAAGCCTTGGTTGTGGTAAGATTCAGATTAAGTCTTCTTTAAAGAAATCAACCAAAATATCTCTTATTAAATATGTGGTAACCGTTGAAATAATTACCGACCTTCAAAAAGATTACGAAATTATAGCCTATTCGCCCAACGAAGAAGAAAACCAAGCTAACATAGATGCATTTATGGTAAAGTATGTAACTCGTCCGTTTGAATATCTGGATAATACCATTGGTGTGGAAATCAACTTCAATAAGGTTTTCTACAAACCAGAAAAATTTGATGATATTCAGACAATTCTTTTAAACATAAGAAATCTTGAAGCCGATTTAGCAACCCTAAAATCCACACTATCATTAAATGATGTTGTTTTTCGTGGTTTAAATCCTAATGTTCGATTTAAAGACAGTGGAGTTGAAAGAATCGGGATGATTCCTGAGCATTGGACTGTGAAAAGATTTAAGGAAATAGCGGATACAATTAAGGGTCGAAATCTTGAGTTCTCTGATACTTATTTCGATAAAAGCTTACCTAATCTTTCATTAGAATACTTACGAAATGAAACAATTACATTTGAAACCTTTTGTTATTCTCCAGACAAAAATCAAAGAATAACAACCAATGATATGATAATTATTTGGGATGGAGCGGGTGTCGGAGAGATATTAAAAGGAAAAAATGGATTTTTATCTTCTACAATAGCTAAGATTGCAGTAAAAAAGAAAATTTATGACCCAAGATTTCTTTTTCATTTGCGATTTAGTATTGAATATATACTTAAGATGATGCCGACGGGTATGGGAATACCTCACTTGAATCCTCAAGTTTTAAATAGTTTTATTTGTCCATGTCCCCCACTAAATGAGCAAATTGAAATAAGTCAATATCTCGATGACAAAACAGCTCGGATTGATGCAATAATATCTAATATCGGGGAGCAAATCAATAAACTTACTCAACTTCGGAAAACATTGATAAATGATGTGGTAACGGGTAAAGTTAAAATAACGGAGGACTAAAAAATCAAGATTTGATTAATGCGCCCGGAATAACAGCTTGAACTATAACTGTTTCGGAATGAACAGTATAAATGATGGTTACCTTTTTGAATACAATGCTTCTGGCATTTAAGCCGTATTTCAAAATAGCCACTTTGGAAGAAATAAGAATGGAATCAGCATAGTTTTCTAACGAGAAAATAGCATCGTATAATTCGATTAAATATTTTTCGGCTGTGTATGGAGCTTTATAAATTGTTGAAATATAATCGATTAATTGATAAATGTCGTTTTGTGCATCATTTGAAATATGAACAGCAAACTTTTTCATCGCGTATATTTATTGTCAAACGTTCGATTGTATTTTTCGCCCAATCGTTGAAATGCAAGTTTTGCTGATTCAGAAGCAGAAATCGTTTTCATTGGTTCTATGTCTTGGTCAAAATCCTCTTTAACTGAAGGATATGCTATAGAGTTAGTTTCTGCAACTACGGTTGGTTCGATAAACTCAACACTCTCGGGATAACGACGAAGTTCGTTTTCCAAAAGTTTTCCGGCAGGTGTGTCGGTATTTATTTTCACTGTAATGGTCATGGCAAGTCAATTAATTGATTACGCTACAAATATACTATCATTTTGGATATTGTCAATATGTGGATAAGAAAAAAATATAATTAAAATACTATGAACGAACTCGATTTACAAGGTGGTTACCTGCTTAATTTTCTTTGTTCTGCCGATGGTTTAGGCTACAAGGAAGTAACAGCCAATACCGTTTCGGAAGATTATGTGATTGAAGAAGACTTGAAAGCGTTTTTGTCCGAAACGTCCTTCAATCAGGGCAATTATCGTAAGTTGTTGCGAAAGTATGGGAACGACGAAAAGGCATTGTTTACCGAATTAATTCCTTTTCTACTCGACCGCATTAAATCGAGTGCGAACATGGCTTTGTTTTTCAATTCGAATAAAAACTTCACTTTCAAAGAGTTGTCATTCACACTTTATGCACCAAGTGGCTCGGGACTAAATGGCGATAAAGATTTTAAGGAGAACATCTTTAGTGTTGTGCAAGAATTGCCTTACAAATACAAGCACGATGGTAAAATTCTATTTTCATTCCGTCCCGATTTGACCTTCTTTCTCAATGGATTTTACTTGGGTTATTCGGAGCTTAAAAGCAATTGGAACAGCCAGGATGCCCGCAAAAGCGGTCGTTCAAAAGTTACCAACGATTACCGATGTGCGGTGGAAGCTTATCTGAAAATTGCCAATGGAAACGATGTGTCGCAAACCATACGCCGTAACTTTTTGCGTATATTTGATAAGGCCATACATATCACTACCACCGATATTCAGGATACATACATATTGCGAAATACAGCTCCATTATTCGATGAAATAAAAACAGCAGTTGCCACAAACTTTGATTTTGAATTATACCAACGGGCTATTCTTAAAGTATTTAAGGCTTATCCGCTTCGCAATCCGCAGGTTTTGCAAACCGAACGTTTCGAAGAAGTTTTTCGGGCATTGTATTCCAAACAAATGATTGAAAAGGAAATACTTTATTACAATTTTTTGGAACGCGAATTGGTTGTTACTGGTAAAGGCAAGAAAGAGTACAAACACAACGATGGGCGTTTGATTTCACCTCGCCCAAAACAAAAGTTTGGTGCTGATAAAATTGCAGACAAGATTGCTGAATTTATTCAGCACGAAAAGGAACCCGACTATTTTATCAAAAAGCTCGAAGCAGAGCTTCGCGCCAAAGGCGCAAGCGAACCAAAGATTCAGGAGCTTGTAGGAAAACGCCTTAAATATCAGAATAATAAGAATGTATATTCGTTGTTGTTGCAATACGCAGCAGGGTTCGGAAAAAGTAATATCATTGGTTGGACTGCACTTCAACTAAAAGATATGCACGACGAACAAGGGAAATTTATATACGATAAAATTCTAATTGTAGTCGACCGCCTACAGCTTCGCGACCAATTGGATACCATGCTGCATAATATGAACATTCAGAAAGGAATGTTTATCGAAGCGCACGATAAAACTTCATTCAAAAAGGCGTTAAGTAGTTCGGAGCGTATTGTGGTAGTTAATATACAGAAGTTTTCGGCTGTTACCAGCAAAGACAACGCCACAACCAATCAGTTTATGGATGAAGCAGCCATTGAAAGGCTAGTAGCTATGCGGGTTTGTTTTATAATTGATGAAGTTCATAGGAGTAATTCAGGCGACCAACATGAAGATATGGTTTCGCTTTTTGACGAACTGCAAAGCACATTCGACAACAGCGATCAATATAAAACGACACGTAAGAAAAAAAATCTGATAATTGGTTTCACAGCCACACCGAGCGACCATACTTTGGCGCGTTTCGGCGAATATAATAAATATGCTGAAGGCGAGAAATTATGGGTGCCATTTGACAGTTACACCATGCGTGAAGCTATTGAAGATGAATATATTTTCAATCCACTGCGGGGTATCGTTCCGGTTTCAGCCAAAATGTTTTTCCAACTCCCTGATAATAAACTGGAAGGTTTTGAGGGGGATACTGGTTACGATGATAAAAAACTAACGGAGGAAGAGTTAGAGAAACGCTACCAAATCCGCAAAGAGAAAATATATTCAGATTCAGATAGGATTGATGCTATTGCACATTTTGTAGTGGATAGATTGCTTTCGGCAGTTTATCACAACATTCGTGGTACGGCTAAATCGATGTTGGCTGTTTCGTCAATTCCCAATGCAATTAAATATAAAAAACTGATTGACAGGTATTATCCGCAAGCGATTGCTGCTCAAAAGAAGTATGAACGATTCAGTGAAGCTCCCATTTATATTGTTTATTCGGAGCGTCAGGGCGTTGAAACTCCCAATGGTTTGAATGGCGGTATCAACGAAAAACAAGTACTGCAAAACTTCAAACTGACAAAAAACGGATTAATCATTGTAGTAGATAAACTTCAAACTGGTTTTGACGAACCCAAATTGCATACTTTGTTTTTGGATAAAGAAATAAGGGGTATTAATGCAATTCAAACAATTTCGCGTGTAAATCGTATCACAAAAGATAAGAACGATTGTAAAATTGTCGATTTTTCGCACCTCAATGTAAACGTACAGAACATAAAACAAGCATTTGAGCACTTCTCAAATGTGGTGGTTTCGGATTTTGCACCGTTGGAAGATGAAAAAACATTGCTGGAATTATACAAACAGCTAAATAAGAACGAATTATTTAAAGCTCAGTTCAAATTATTCAAGCAATATAGTACGGAATATACAGCTAAAAGCAAGATGTTAGAGGTTGAATCTGCTTTTAGGGATTATGTTTTTAATAACTTAGAACAAGCCAAAGAATTAAAAACCAATGTAAATAGCTATTTCAGAATTCTGAACCTGATTGAATTTGTGATTGAGTTGGACAAAAAACTATCTGATGAATCTTTCACCGAGTTTTGGCATAAGTTCAGTATCATATACCGTCAGGCAACTAAAACGACAGGCCATGAAGTTGATGATGTTGAGATTTACTTCGACAACAAAATAGGGATAATTGCACCTATAGAAGAAGAGCAAAAAGGGAAAAACAGAGGAGCTGGAGCAGGCGAACCACCGGTTGGTCCGGGTGCAAAATACAATATCCTGAAAGAGATAGAAAAACGCAACAAGCTGGAAGACAAAATAAAAGAACAGATTGAAGCCTTTGAGAAACTCATAGATGATTTTTTTGAATTCATTCAAGCAGACACAAACGGTAAACGGTTGGTTGCCAAAATAAAAAACGCTGGTAACGCTTTCACTTACACCGAAAAGCTAAATGATTTCAGCAAACTGTACACACAATATACAATCAAAAACAGAAGCAAACTGAATGCATTCTTTTTACAAGAAACAAAAGGTAACCTATCGCAATTGTTTGATGATTTTGAAAGAAGTTTAATTATATCATTCAAAGAATACACAATTATTTCTACGCAAAAATCGATAGCAGCAGCACCAAAAGCCAAATAATTATCCCTCATATTGTCTTTGTCATCCCGCAGCGCAGCAAGGGATATAAAAGATAATATCCCGATTGGAAAAAGTAACTTGGCATGAATTGGATTGGGGGCCATTTATCCCGCAATAGGCGGGAGCCCATTCTTAAAGATGCAAAAAGAATCAGGGCTTTAGCCAAAATGTTATAAGATATTGATTCGGCTAAAGCCAATATAAATATCTAAATCAATTTACCTCCAGCTAAAGCAGGAGGCAATTGAAAAGGGTAATAACCAATCCTACAAAACTTTGCGTAGGGTTGAAACCCTACGCAATTTTAATCGGTCGTGGCGATGCCACTTGCTAAATCAGCTTTCGCTCTCTTGTCTTCAAAGTCGCATAGCGACGACCGATATACCCTGCATGGGGTTTTAACCCCATGCGATTAGTGTGAATTTATTCTCATGCTCAAAAGAAGGATGTTGTTCGACCCCATTCGGGGTCGTATATCTCTGGTTGATAATGGGTTTCTATTGATATATTATCCCGCTGGGATAAAGCAAAAGAGCATATTTTTTATATTCCTCATTACGCATTTTGCTTATGCAAAACGCTCCTTTCGGAATGACAAGAACTTTTTGTGGTCAAATACCGTCGCCAACATTTGTTGAAATCATGTAGATTGTCGTGCGACGGGTTCGTAGGGCACTTAGTGCCGTCGCCGATTGAATGGTAATGTAATCTGAGACTGTCGGTATAAAATAAAATTATATTTAAAGAGTTTTCATAAACTCATCCAATTTTAAATGAATAACCTTTGGAAATTCAATTTTATCCA
>JAIFKX010000227.1 GCA_020049335.1 Paludibacter sp.
GCTTGGTGGATGGATGCTTCGGAGCCTGATATTCAGTCGAATGCAAGTTTAGAATACCGCAAAACACTTTCGGGACCAACGGCTTTAGGTCCTTCCACCAAATTTTTCAATACCTACGCCTTGATGAATGCCGAAGCTATTTATGATGGACAGCGGGGTGTTGACCCCAACAAACGTGTGTTTTTATTAACACGTTCGGGCTTTGCAGGCCTTCAACGCTATTCCACAGCTACTTGGAGTGGCGATATTGGTACTCGTTGGGAAGATATGAAAGCACAAATTTCGGCAGGATTGAACTTTGCCTTGTCGGGAATTCCTTATTGGACCATGGATATTGGTGGTTTTTGTGTGGAAGGACGTTACGAAAAAGCACAAAAAATATACGATGCCACCAAAGTCGAAAATGATGACTTGAAAGAATGGCGCGAATTAAATGCCCGCTGGTATCAGTTTGGAACTTTTGCTCCGCTATTTCGTGCACACGGTCAGTTTCCATTGCGCGAAGTATTTAATATTGCACCCGAAAATCATCCGGCTTACAAAAGCATTTTGTATTATAACAAGTTGCGTTACAGCCTAATGCCTTATATTTATACGTTGGCAGGCAAAACGCATTTCGACGATTATACAATTATGCGTGCCTTGGTTATGGACTGTGGAGCAGATAAAAAAGTGGAAAATATAAGCGACCAATATCTATTTGGACCTTCGTTAATGATTTGTCCGGTTTATCAATACAAAGCCACCAAGCGCGAAGTGTATTTCCCTGCTACAAGTGGTTGGTACGATTTTTACACCGGAAAATTCATTACCGGTAATAAGACCAAAACGATAGAAGCACCTTACGAACGCATGCCGATATTTGTTCCCGAAGGTGCTATTATTCCTTTCGGACCCGAAATTCAATTTACAAACGAAAAAAAAGCCGAAAACATTATGCTGTATGTGTATGCCGGCAAAAATGGTTCGTTTGAGTTGTACGAAGACGAAGGTGTGAACTACAATTACGAAAAAGGAGCATCGGCCAAAATACGTTTCGATTATAATGATAAATCAAAAACGCTGACAATAAACAAACGTGTTGGGTCATTTAGCGGAATGCTTGAGAATCGCACATTTAATATTGTATATGTAACGAAACAAAATGCCACATCGTTTGATTTAAAAAATCAAAGTGGAAAAACAGTGAAGTATAATGGGAAGAAAATAAATGTAAAAATGTAAAACTACCCCTAACTTTTAAAGGGGAACTAAATAAAAATTTATATTTTATTTCTATTTGATAATAAACGCCTTACATAATAAAAAAGGGCGTTTTTATTTGAATACATTACACAAACATTTCACAATGGAAGGTGTTTATTTACACACAGATACAATGATATAACATTTGGAGGGATATCTGTCCTCATATTCAGAAAGCCGTTTGTGTTTTTTTAATAAACTACAATAAAAAATACAAATGGTTTTCGGGTCATTATTCTCGTTTTGCCTATACGCATGAATAACGCTCCTATTAGATTTAATAACTTGCAGTGAGCAAATTGAACTAAGTATTTACACTATTTGCGGGCTTTTTGCTTGATTAATGCGGGCTTTGCGGGATTTTAGCTTGATTACATTAACTCATAAAAAGTTCCAACACCTGCACCTGACATTTTTAAAAGATTAAAATTTTCAACTAAATCCTTTAGATCATAAGTGGCTGTTCTATTAGATATTTGATTGATTTTCTGATACTCTCTATTCGTAATGTTACCTTTCTCTTTTATATACAACACAGCTCTTATTTGCCTTTCATTCAACCCAAGTTTTGATAGTTGGTCTTCAGTAAGATTATCTTTAAACAACCTTACAATAAAACCGCCACCATCTTCTTCCATTATTGGTGAAGGTAGACCTGCTGCTTTACAAGAATCAACAATTTTCATAATACCACTACCCCACGAATCAATATAGCCGCCACGAAAACAAGCCTCGGCAAGAATTGGATTTCGAGGATAAGAAGAATGAGATTTGGTCAATTTATCAAGTGTTATACCTTCAGGTAAAACTCCGTGATTCCAAATAGAAAGTTTATTATCATAAACACGTATTTGAGTTGGCGCACCCATATAATTGCGATGTACAAGAGCATTTAAAAGCATTTCTCTAAGTGCAGCCACAGGGTATTCAAGCGTTTCAACCCTATTCATTCCTTCAAAGGAAATATTTCTAATCAGAAACTTATGATCAAGGGTGCGTAAAACCTTGTCAACAATCTGAATAATATTACCTTCTTCTAACTCCTGAAAACGAATTGTAAAATCGTCATTCTCAAATTTGCCAATTTTGACAAATGTATTTGGATAGAACGAGCCTGGGTCTTTACCAAACAAAATAATAGCAGCACGTTTGAGTTTTCCATTCTTCATCAGACGAAGCTTTTCAAGTAGTTCGGGAGTGGAAAGTCCATCAATATCAGGTAAACGGCCAGCATCTTCTGCTTTTCGCAGGAAAGTTTTAATCGACTTTTCGTCAATGTCATCAATTGAGACACGTGTTTCTATGACATCATCCCATGTTTGACCAGCACGTTTAAGTAAAAACTCATTGAGTGAAGCTCCAGTCAATTCTTGTTTGACGCTTCCACTACGATAATAATATCTACCTCGTATTGAAATAGGCACGGAATAGGGTTGCACAATTATCTCAATATAATTTTTATCGCCATTCTGCAAAAGATTAACTTCAGTTGTAATACCCATATTGTTTTTGATTTTGTTGGGTATCTCGTCCATCAATTTTTTATAATCTTCCAAACCAACAATACTACCAAAATCGTCTTTTCCAATATAAATACGACCACCTTGAGCATTAGCAAAACCACAAACCCATTTTAAATAATCATCGTGCCAGCTTTGTTTGAATTCTATGTTTTGTTGTTCGGGCATATATTTACTTTTTTACTTAAAACCAACAGTATTATTTTAATTCTGCAAAATTACAAAAAAATCAAAATAATAGCACATTCATATAATTCTTAGACGGATTGTTGAAGACTTAAAGGGTTTATTGGTCTTACAAATGGGGAGTACTACATAGTAATGGTAGTAGACTACATCGATTGTAAGCGGAAATTATTATTTCAATAGCTCCATTATTAAATCTAATTTTGGCGAAAGTATAATTTCTGTGCGGCGGTTTTTAGCTCGTCCTTCGGGAGTGGCATTGTCGGCTTTAGGCGAAAACTCACCTCTGCCAGAGGCTGTTAGACGCACAGCATCAATTTTATAATCCGTAACTAATATGCGCACTATGGAAGTGGCACGAGCAACACTCAAATCCCAATTGTCGCGATAAATGGCATTGCGAATGGGTAAATTGTCGGTATGGCCTTCAATCAAAATGTCAATATCATTGTTTTTGTTAAGCACATCGGCCAATACTTTTATTGCCTCCAATCCTTTTTCCTCGATAGTAACACTTGCCGATTTGAATAACAATTTGTCGGACATAGATACATACACTTTTCCGTTTTTTACCTCTACCGATAATTCATCCGATTTAAAACCAAGCAAAGCATTCCGGATAATATCATTCAGTCGTTTGGTTATCGAATCCTGACGGGCAATCGTTTTTTTAAGTTCTTTGAGCGCACCTTCCCGTTCGAGCAACAGTCGTTCTTTTTCGGCTAACATATCCGACTTTTGTTTCAGCGCCATATTGAGTTTTTCGGCCTGTGAGAGTTTCTCGTTCATCAAATCGCCGTACTGAAGTTGTAGCTCCATTTTTTCGGATTGAAGCACTGCTTTTTCGGTTTGTAAAACTGCCTTTTCGGATTGCAATTTCGAAATGTCTTGTTTGCGAGCAGCTACCTCGTCCTTTAAATCCAAAATTTGTACTTCGCGAGCCGACAAAGTGGTGCACAGCGAATCGCGTTCATCAATTACTTTGGTAATATACTTAGGCAAAAAAAGTTTCTTCTCAGGTTTCAGTTCGCCACATTTATAAATTGGTTTGCACGAAAAGAAAAGCGAAGTAGCAACAATAGCAAGTAAAATGAATTTGAAATTTCTCATGATGATTTTATTTGAAGTGAAAATTAATAATCTTAGTTGTGAATTTTAAAAATCGAGCCTAAAACGCATACGGATACCATACTTCGAAACGCCAGGATTATCTAAGTACGTAAATCGGCGCACAAGGTCGACCCTGAAAAAATTGAAAATATTCCCAATCCCAACACTGCCTTCTATGTAGGGTTTTGCACCAAGCGAATAGGTAATTGGTGTGCCATCTTCCGTTACAGGTAATCGGAACAAATCGGGCTGAAGGGCAGGGTTGTTTTGCGAAGTTATATTTCCATACAAAGCTTTAAATGTAACTATCTCTCTTAAATTTAAGCTCCTTATCAAAGGTATTTTGTTGAAAAAGAATCCATTGAACGAGTGGTCTATCAGCAGAGATGTGAATTGATCGGTTGCAAACTCCAAAAAATTCATCATGTTGTACGATTCTAATTGATACGAATAGGTTTGATTGGCCTGTGGCAAATTCAATAGCGGATAGGGAACTTTGCCAAAAATTTTACCTACTTCCCACACCACATCCGAGTAGCCCAATACCGAAAGATAAAAACGTTTGCGAATAGAAAATCGTAAATTATGGTAGTTATAATTGTTTTTCCAAAGTTTATTTCCTGCGGCGTAGCGCAATTCGAAAATTGGATATTTGGTCGTCATTGGAGCACGATAAGTTTTGCCTTGATAAAATGTTTCGTGTGGTGCATAGCGCAAATGCAGATAAAGCTCCGAAATATTTAAAAAGCTCAAATCGTTTTGGTGCAAAAGATAATCGGAATAATTAAAATATAAATTTCCTCCGGGCGACTGCTGCGTAAATTTGTAACCTATTCTGTACGAAAAATGATTTTCAAACTCATTCAAATGTTCTATTTTCAGTGTTTTGTTATAAAAAATCTTGTCATTAACACCTCGTTTTATCGACAACAATATATTATCTTCCATCAAAAATTTCATTTCTTGTCCGGGCAATTGAGTTTCGTTTTGTACGCTTACTTTCAATGACTTAACAGGGAAATCCATAAAGTTGTTTTTAGTGAACGACCAATTAGCTCCCAAGTAATACTTGGGTCGTTTGTCGATAAGCCCATAAGCAATGTAGGTTTCTAAATTTAATTTCTTGCTAAATTTGTCAGTCGTTCTACCTCCAAAACGAAACCGAAGCCCCTCAATGGGATTGTACATATAGAAAGTGTTGAAAGGACCAATTTCGAATTTGCCAAAGTCCCAATATCCAAACAAACCTATACCGGCTATTTTAATTGCTTTTTTAATGATTGGAAGTTTTAATAAACTATCCATAGCCATATATGTTCCTGCCTCAGAGTTATTTAGCCGCTCTGGTCGGTGTATTTCCCAATAGGCATCGCTTCTGCCTTTGGCGCTGTCCAACATTTGTATACTTTGTCCTTTAAAAATATCTTTAGTAGCTGCTGCATCGAATTTGTAACTGGAATAAATGGCTACTTTTTGCCCAAAAACACTACTGTTTTTTTTTGAAATTCCAAAATTGATTGAAATTTGATCCGATGCCAGCATCAAGCTATTATTTGCAGCTTTCTCGAATTTCTGAACCACTTTTACATCATTAATCCAGTTTAAGTTTACGTCTTTATTGAGCGACAATTCCGCCTGCTTAATGGCATAAGTACCATCTAAAATAATGTACAAATATCCTTGTAAAAGAATATCTTGCTTGTTGCGTGGCCCGAAAAATAACTTTACACATTTCGAATTGTCAATTTGAACAGTATCAACAATATCGTGCATATAAAATGTAGCTGCCAAATCGGCGATAGGACTTAAAAACTCATTGGTGAAAAAGAGAATATTATTGTCGTAAATGTTGATATTTTGGTAGAGGTATTTGATATTATCTTGAATCCCTTTATTGTCGAATCCAGGAAATGTAACCGCTTTGTGTGCCGATACAATTTCTTTTACCTGCCGTGGTGTGCGATTGTAGTAGTAATTGGATATGTCTTCTTTCAAATACATGGGCAAAATTTTCTTTCCCTCATTTTTCAAAGAATCAATGTTTTCGAATAGAAATTGGAAATGCTTAAAAATCTTTTTATTCTGAAAATCGGGCGTTATATTATTGATAGCAAACTGCACCTTTTCATACTTTTCGGTTTCGTAGTATTCTAATGCTTCGGCTCTGTTAAGTGGTTTGTTTTCAATTACTTTACGAATCAAATCGACGGATGGATTATTTTTATTACGATATCGTTGTTTATTGACTACAATTTCTTTTAAATCTTGCGATTGCGATTGTAATTTGATTTTAAACTCTTTTTTTGTGGAATTCAAATATACTATTTCTGTTTTGTAGCCCACACACGATACAGTAAGCTTGTTTTTAGTTGGTTCGAAGTTCTTTACGGTTAATACAAATTCGCCTGCGGTGTTTGATACAGTTCCTTGTTGATAATCAGAAACATAGAGTGAAGCTGAAATCACAGGTTCGTTTGTTTGCAAATCGGTAACTGTTCCTTTAAAGGTTACATCATTATTGGTGTTCGAGAAACTGTAAGTTGCTGCAAACAAAAACAGAAAGAAAAGGATTATGGCTTTAATTTTCATACGTAATAAAATACAGTAACAAGCTAATTGATATTTTAAGTTCGCTTATTTTACTAGTAATAATTTTAAAAAAAAACTTAATTTATGACAAGGAATATTGTTTCAAATTGTCTCAATGGGTTTCTTTTTAAAAACCCAAAAGCGTTGAAGCGTATAATTAAAGGCTAAAGAAACAAAAAGATCAACCATGATGCGACTGATTTTGTAGTCGACTTTCAAAAAAGAGGTAATCAAATACGTTCCCAACGACTTCATTAATATGCTATTAAGCACTACGAGAATAAATTTTATTAACTGTACTCGGGTTGAACTCTTGTATTTTAAATCTTTAGAGCGAAACGACCATGTTTTGTTGAGGGTAAAGTTAACAACTGCACCAATAATGCCTCCAATAGCAATACTCAATGTGTAATGCAATCCAAAAACTTCGGTAAAAAAAATCATCAAAAGATAATCGACCACGCCGCCAATCATTGCCGATAGTTGAGCCTTACCGAAAACAATTAATCTATTGAGCATCTTATTCTTGCTTTTTCATTTTTAACTCTTCAACATCCTTACTATCAGCTAACTTGAGTAGTTTAATCGTGTCGACTATATTTGAAATAAATAAAATACTACAAGCAATAATTGCAGAATACAATATAGAATCATTTACAAAAGCTTCCAGCACTAAAATGCTCGAAATAACAATACGCACCTCTGTGGGTCCTAATAATCCAGAGTCGATTGAGTATTGATTGGTAACTTTGTATCGAATCATGGTGGTAATCATTTCCCAACCGTAGAGTACTGCAAACACAAAGCCAACTACCTCCCAAGAACCTTGAACATATATTATTACACCAAGGCAAATTAAAACTATACCAATCCAATCGATAGTAACATCGAGTGCAAAACCATACCATTTGCGAGGAATATGGCGGTAGTATGCAATTCTTCCATCAAGCGAATCGCCAAACCAACTGATAGCAAATCCAGCTACGCCTAATAAAAGATAGAGCGAGCCAAAATATGTAGCCAACACAAAACTAACGAATACGAGAGTATTTCCCATAAACCCAATGCCTGTAAGCATATCCGAACTAATCCATTTAGGCATCCATTTTACAAAAAATGCAATGGATTTTTGCTCCCAGTTTTTTAATATATTTGTCCGGTCGCGCCCCTGAGATATGACTTTTACTATTTCTGTATTTGTCTGACTGTCAGTTTATTTCATGTTTTATTGTTTGAGATAATGTTAGATGTTGTTTTAAAAACGACTATATAAATGATGTTGGAAATGATTTAAGATAAGAGCTTGTTTTTTATTTCTTAAATAAAAATTCGTGTAATTGTAGGGTATATGTTTTCTCGTTTTATTTTTTAACCCGCAAAATTACTAACAATAAACCACATAATTGTCATTGATTTACCACTAAATTTATTAATGATGCTTAATTGTTAACCAAACAACTAGGATCTCTTTTTCAGCCTTTCCTTTATCGTATCCACCACATAATAAACCATTGGCACCAAAAATACGGTGAGAATGAGCGAAGATAATAAGCCACCAATAATTACCCAAGCCAACCCATTTTTCCATTCGGCAGCAGTGCCTTTTGCCAATGCAATGGGCAACCCATGAGCATTATTAATCCTGCCACTGCTTCTTTGTGTCGCTGTTCGCCTATGGCCACGCTATTTTGGCTTATTTGCAGCATTTTATTCTTTACTTGCGCGGTATCTATACATTGCTGAAGCGACCATTCTTCGGCTTGCAAAGGCGAAATCATTGCTCCAATTATCAAAAGGAGAAATGCAGTTTTTAGTTTGTGAGTATTTACTAACATTGTTGTGTAAAAAATTTTAGTTTATAATTTTGTTTTTATTAAAGTTAATAATGAGTCAATCATTTTGTTGCCGCTCTCTTTCAAATCAAATTCAAAACTGAACAATCGCCATTTAAACATTTGAAGTTTGAAAGTTCCCATAATTATATACACCAATTCCTCCGTAGAAATTGATTTTGTAAATATATTTTTTTCTTGTCCATCAGAAATTAAAGGAAACAAATGTTTCATTTTTATGGCTAACAATTTCATTATAGCTTCATTAATCCGTAAACTTTCGTCCATTAATCCGTCCGAAAAAACAGCTACAACATAGTGTCCATTTTTGCTAAAGAAATTAAACTGCTCCTCGAACATAGCCCTGAATTTCTCCTCTGGATTTGTAGTTTGAGGTAGATTCGTTAATCGCTCATCTATGTTTTCTGCCAAATAATCCATCATGGCAAGTATAATATCTTCTTTACTTGCAAAATGTCTGTAAATAGCGCTTTCCGAAAAATTCATTTCTTTTGCCAGATTCTTTATTGTCAAACCACTTGTACCCGATTTGGTTAGAATTTTGCCGGTTGCTTCAATAATTTCTAATTGGCGAGGAGTTATTTCCATATATTGAGTTTGTCTAATCGTTTAGTCTAATAGATTCTACTTTGACAGATTGAAGTTTAGTTATAATTAATTTTGGAGACAATACTAATTAACATCCCCTTTAGGGGCTTGGGGCAGTTTAAAACAATTATATTCTATTTATTCAACCCTTCGAAATTTTACAGTTTTACTAAAAAATAAGATTTTCGCAGTCATTTGCAATTCTTTTTTGGTTCTGTCTAAAAATTTGAATTCACAATTGGCTGCAAACCCATTTGTAATTTTTAGTTTACAGGTGTACTTATCCGAAACAGGAACATAATTGATATTTGAAAGTGTCAACTGCTGAACTTCTTTTTTGCGATTATCTTTTGAAAATTCAAATATTCTACCTTTAAAGTTTTCCTTTTGCTGAATTATCTCAACTGTACTAGTCGATGTTCCAATTTTCCATATACCAATAATTTCTTTTTGTGCCGAAATTTCATAAATTGATAGTAGAGTAAAGAGAAATAATAAAATATTTTTCATATCATTTTGATATTACCTTTCAAATTGCTTTTATAACTCAAAAGAAATCTGTTTTGGTTTCCTTTATTGATAGCTCTTTATATTTCCTGATTATCAAATAATTATCGTATAATATTGATCTGTATTTAAAAGGTAAGTGAGTATTCGCTCACAAAAGTAAAGCAAATTTTAAATGTTAGCACTATTGATGTTGTTTTTTAATCTATAATAACAATTTCAGTTGTTTTTGAATCAAATTTATGAATAGTTCTCTTTATCTTTACGGCGTCTAAAAATATTAGCATCAATTAAAATGAAAGTACGAGACAGCGGAATGCCCGAGGAAGCTAAATGGAATGACTTTTTTAATACAGATTTACTTTTATCTGAATTGAATATTGATTCAAAAATTATAGATTTAGTAGAAATTGGAAGTGGATACGGAACTTTCACAATTCCCACATCAAAACTGATTCAGGGTAAATTGTTTGCTTATGACATTGAAGATGAGATGATTGAAACTCTCAATTTTAAAATTCAGAAAGAACAAATCAAAAATGTTGTGTTGGAGAAACGAGATATTCTTTCTCAAACGTGCGGCCTTCCTGAAAATTCGATTGATTACGTAATGTTATTCAATATATTACATCACGAATCGCCTTTGGAGTTTATTAACGAGGCTTATCGGATTTTAAAACCTGCTGGAAAAATCGGAATCATTCATTGGAGAAGCGACATATCAACTCCACGTGGCCCTGATTTGAATATCAGACCAAAACCAGAACAAATTACAAGCTGGTTTGACAAACAAAAATTCCGGATAGACAAACAGCCATTTATTATTGAACCCTATCATTTTGGAATTGTCGTTCAAAAACTTTAATTACCTTAATTTCTTCACCATATTCTCCACAACCTGCTTTACTTCCTGCCTGAACCACTCCGGCTGCAAAACTTCCACATCGTCACCAAGCGAAAGCAATTCCTGCTGGAAATCGAAGGTTGGTTTTAGGTGCACGCGAAAAAGTGGTGTGGGTTTGGGTCGTTGTTAAAAAACATATTGTCCGTTTCACAAATAAATTCTATCTTTGCAATAAAAATATCAAATCACAAAATCGAAGATTCCTTAATTTTGATTTACAACAACTTAGACAAACTAAATCTATTATTAAAATCAACTTTTTAACCCTTATTTTATGACTACAGAAGAAATTTCTTTAGCAAGAATATTTTTTAAAAATAAAATTTTGAAATCTGAAGGAAATGCATTTGAGGATTTGTTTACACAAATAATGTATTATGCCGAACCGGATTTTGAACAGATTAAACCTTGGGGAAATATTGGCGACAGAAAAAATGATGGTTTTATAAGAAGTGAAGGTGTTTATTATCAAGTGTATGCACCGGAAAATATTGATAAAAACTACCCTGAGACAATAAAAAAAGTAGAAAGAGACTTTGCCGGATTACTAAACTATTGGGAAAACATTAAGGAATATTATTTCGTTTTAAACGATAAATATAAGGGTGTAAATGCTGATTCCAACCAAGCGATTGCTAAAATTGTAAAAGATTATTCTTTAGTAAAAGGTAAAATATTAACGGCAAAAGATTTAGAAGCTATTCTATTTAATCTATCCGACAATCAGATTATTAATATTATAGGTTTTTTGCCAAACTTTGAACATATTACTAATCTGGATTTTTCTGTTTTAACACAAGTTGTTGGCTATATTATGGGGCTACCTATTATACCTGCATTTGGTGTTATTAAATTTCCCGACTGGAATGAAAAAATAATTTTTAATAAACTTAGTGAAGTTACAAAACAGCATTTAGATACAGCCTCTTTTAACCTTGGGGCATTAAATGAGTTTTTAGCAAACCAAAATTTTCTTGCCGAGGAATTGCAAAAGAAAATGATTGGAATTTACGAAGAGCTTAAAACGAATTATAATGACGATTCTCTTTTTTGGGAGATAGTAAATTCATGTTCTCCGAAAAATGAGCATGCATATCAAACACCTATATTAACAATTATGGCAAAATATTTTGAAAGTTGTGATATTTTTGAAGAGCCAATAAAAGAATAGAATATGATAATGCCATCTAAACATATAAATTTTTCTCAATCCTTATTAGGTTTTGGAAGTTATCTGCTCACAAAACTTGATAAGCCCCGAAGTATAGATGATATTTGGAAAATCTACCAAGCCGACTTAACGCATGATTATTATGCAGCAAAACATAGTTTTGATAATTTGGTAATGACGTTTATTTTTTTGTATAGTATACATGCTATTGACCAAAAAAACGGATTAATATTCAAATGCAACTAATATCACTCACAGCAAATAAGAATACTTTTAAACCTGTCATTTTTAAAAATGAAACAGGGTTGAATTTTATTGTCGCTATTCAAAAGAATCCAGAATCGACAGACAAGGGAAAAACAACGAATGGAGTAGGTAAGTCTCTTATTATTGCACTAATTCATTTTTGTTTAGGCTCAAGCAAAAAAGAAAGTTTTAAGAATGACCTGCCCGGATGGTCATTTATGTTGACTTTTAAGGTTGGTAATGAAGTTTATAAATCGCAGCGTTCAACAGATAAGCAAAACATAATACAGCTAAACGGTCAAGAACTTAAGAAAAATGATTTTAATAATAAACTTGAATCTCTATTGTTTGAAATTCCTTCCGGAACAAGCGAATTAAGTTTCCGGTCGTTGATACCTTTTTTTATCAGACCCCGTAAAGCTTCTTATTCGGAGTTTAATAATCCGAACGCCTTAAAAAAAGATTATCAAATTCAAATTACAAATGCTTTGTTGCTTGGACTGGATACTTTGCTTGTTGAGGAAAAATTTAAACTTCGTAAAGAAAAAGAAAGAGTTCGCAATTTAGTTTCCGAATTAAATCAAGTTTTGGAGGGTCAGCAAGTCAAGGAAGATATATCAAAACTCGAAAACGATATAAAGTCTTTTAAAGTTGCTGATGATTATTATGAAATAAACAAAGAAGCAGACAGAATAAAACTCGAAATTGAAAAGGCTAAGAACAGAATTATTCTATTTGAAAATCAGATTAGTAGCATTGACCAAAGCAGAAAAATATCTCCTGATATAAAAAGAGAAAACATTGAAAAGATTTATACCGAAGCTTCTGTAATTTTTAATTCCGATGCATTAAAAACTTTGGAGGATTTAGAAAAATTTTATATTCATCTTTCAACAAATCGAGAAAAAAGATTATTGGATAAAAAAAATGAATTAAAACGTTCAATAAGTTTATTACAAAATGAAGTTGATACAAAAAAGATGGAGTTAGATGCTAAATTGAAATATCTCGACACGCATCAAGCTTTGGATATTGTGTTAAAACTGAAAGATAAACTCTCTGATTTAAAACAAAAAGAAGCAAACATAGTACGTTATGAAGCTTTGATTGCGAACTATCAAAAATTAAAAATTAAAACTGAGAAAGAATTAATTGCATCGACAGAAAATACACAAAATTATTTAGAAGATGCGAAAGATATAATAAAATCAACAACAGATTTTTTTAGAGAATTAGCACGACGGTTTTATCCGACTGCAACTGCGGGGATAACAATACGAAATAATGATGGGGACAATCAAATAAGGTATAATATTGATGCTAAAATAGCTGCAGACCGTTCGGATGGGATTAATAATGTGAAAATATTCTGTTACGACCTTACCATCTTGCTGAAAGGATTTGCCCATAATGTAAACTTTATTTTTCACGATAGCAGATTGCTTAGCGACACTGACCCGCGACAAATTCTTACTCTTTTTAAAATACTGAACGACCTGATTAAAATCGTTGGCAAACAATATATTTTATCTCTTAATCAGAATCAACTTGATGATGTAAAAAAGTATATGACAGATGCTGAATATGAAACTATTATTGAGCAAAATATTTGCTTAGAATTAAAGGACGATTCGCCCGAAGATAAACTATTGGGTGTACAAGTGGATATGGATTATAACAAATAGATTACAAAGAAATTTAATAAAAAAAATCGACATAATATTTTTTAAAATTAAAAGAACAATTAGATAAAACAAACATTTTCAACATATTAGTATAATATTAGATTTTGTAATTATTGATAAATCACTATAAAAAATTCAATTATTGAATATGGAAACAATAAGCATTCAAATAAACAATCCTAAAGCAATGAGTTTGTTAAAAGACCTTGCAAAACTTAATTTAATAACTATTAAACCGCAAGTAACACTTCAAAATACCTTGGACAGATTAAGATCTAACGCAAATAACAAACTGACGATTGATGAGATATCGGCTGAAGTTGAACAAGTTAGAAATCAGAGATATGCCAAAAAGTATTAAAATTATTATTGATACAAATTTGTGGATTAGTTTTTTGCTTACAAAGCAATTCGATTTTTTGGATAGCTTACTTACTAAGCGAAAGGTTAAACTTGTATTTAGCGACGAACTTTTAGCTGAGTTTTTAGAAGTTGTAAAAAGACCTAAACTTAGCAAATATTTTATAGAATCAGATTTAGAGCAATTAATTGAGCTTATAAATCAATATGCCGAATTTTATACTGTAAATTCTAATGTTGAAATTTGCAGAGATGAAAAAGATAACTTTTTGTTGGCGTTGGCTATTGAAAGTAAAGCCGATTATTTGATAACGGGCGACAAAGATTTATTGATTATTCAGAAAATTGAAAACACAGAAATTGTTACAATAGCAACATATAAAACTATTAAAAAATAATTTTAATATCAGATAAAACAAACATTTTCAACATATTAATATAGCATTAGCTATTATTCTTACTCCTGAAATTTGGCGATTTAAGTAGAGTACAAAAGAATAAGTTAGTAAATGCCTATACCCTTACGGGTGTGGGCTTTAACTTATTCTTGTACACGGGACGCCAAACCCTCAGGAGTGAATAAGTGGAGTTTGCACCCGTTTTTTTTTGCAAACTCACTCATTGGATAATACGCTGCACGGCGTATTTTTTTGTTGGAATAAACCCAATAAAACACCATGAGTTCCTCCTCTACTTCCTTCCAAACCATTCTCGATAAATTTCGCAAACATGCTTTTTCCGAACGTGATAAAGGTGAAAAGTTTGAACGCTTGATGCAAGGGTATTTGAAAACCGACCCTACCTACAAATATCAATTTTCGGAAGTGTGGATGTGGAATGAATTTCCGTTTCGTAAAAACTTTGGCGGTTCCGACTTGGGTATCGACTTGGTAATGCGCACGCACAGTGGCGATTATTGGGCGGTGCAATGCAAATGTTTCGACGAAAAAACGAGCATCGACAAAGCGGCGGTGGATAGTTTTTTGTCCACTTCCAGCAAGCAGTTTATAAATGAAAATGCCGAAACCACACATTTTGCACATCGGCTATGGATTTCTACTACCAATAAATGGAGTGCCAATGCCACCGAAACCATTCAAAATCAGCAACCTCCTGTTAATTGCATCCATCTCAATCATTTGATAGATGCGCCTGTGGATTGGCAAAAAATAGCTGATGGCGTGTTTGGCGAAGCGGCACAGGAAACCAAAAAAAAACTCCGTGACCACCAAACCGATGCGCTCAATGCTACCCACGAACATTTTAAAACTGCCGACCGTGGCAAACTGATCATGGCGTGTGGAA
>JAIFKX010000311.1 GCA_020049335.1 Paludibacter sp.
CTCGATAGTTGGAACAATCCGACAAGAAAGTACAAACTTAATCATTGGGATATTCTTTGGAATGCGCGAAGTTGCAATTTTCGATTTAGCAAACAAAATTGTTTCGATACCACGATTGCTTACTGCAAGTATAAACAATGCACTGTTCCCTCAACTCATTGAGCGAATTGAACCGACACTTGTAAAGCGCGTAATTCGTTACGAAGCCTATATTGGTGGGATAATTACAATTTTAATTGCAGTATTTGGATATTGGGCGATATTAATTTTGGGTGGTGAAGACATGACCGAAGCCTATCCGATAACAGTAATTATTAGCATTACAATTTTTGTGTGGTTGGTGGTTGGTTCCTTTATAAATTTTGTATTTTTGCCAGCAAATAAAAACTATTATGTTGTAAAAAATCAAATCATTGCTCTAATTACGTTTCTAATACTCTGTATACCTGCACTTTATTTATTTAAAAACATATTAGTTGTAGCAATAGCATTGGCATTTTCTGGTATTTTCGAACTTATATATTGTTGGTACATTATTAAAACAAAAAAACTTTTATGAAACCCTTAGTTGCCATTATAGTTCCGATTTTTAATGCCGAAAAATATATTGTTCGTTGTGCTCAAAGTTTATTCTCGCAAACTTATGACGCCATTGAATTTATATTTGTAAATGATGCTTCTAAAGACAAGAGTATCGAACTTTTAAGGCAAACACTAAGTCAATATCCGGAGTGTAAACATCAGGTTAAAATTTTGGAACATACAAACAATATTGGTACAGCTGCAGCACGCCATTCGGGGATATTGGGCTCAAGTAGCGAATATATTCTGATGATTGATGCAGATGATTATATAGATTCTGAAATGGTGGAGAAACTTGTTCAGGTTGCAGTATCGGAGCAAGTTGACATTGTAGTTTCTGATATTTATCTTGAATATGGCAAAATGACTGTTCTATATAAAAATCATATTTCAAATAATAAAATATCGAACATACAAGGTTTGCTTGCCGAAACTACGATTAGTCCATCTTTGTGTAGCAAATTAATTAAACGTTCTCTATATATACACGAAGATTGCACTCATAATGAAAAACTTATTTATCATGAAGATAAATACCTATTGCTTAAGATTTTGTACATTTCAAATAAAATTGTGCAAATACCAAAAGCATTTTATCATTATACACAATACAACATGGCATCATCAACAAGAGAAAAAACAGAAAAACATTTTAATAGCGTGTTACTCTTTTGGAAACTTACAGAACAGTTTTTTGAGAATAAAAAATGTATGAATGACTTTCGAGAGACGATAAATCATGCAAAAATAAAACAAAAAGCAGTGCTGTTGATTTCAACTCATGATACACAATTGCGAAAAAAATTTGCTGATATGTATAATGATCTTGAAAAGAATTATATCAAAAACTTACGTTTTGGAGAAAAAACAATGTTAATACTAGTTCGATTGAAACTTTTTAATTTATCTCAAATTCTACATAATCTACTTTTACTGAAAAACAAAAAAGCATTCTTTTTCAACAAAAAAACTTACTATTTACAAAAGCAATAACAACTATCGAGCATGAAAAAAATTATAACCATATCTTTATTTCTAACTATTTTATCATTCAGTTCAAATGCTACAAACTACCGCACCATACCGTTAGCTCAAAAAATTGAACTGAAAGCCGGTTTCACTTTCTCGTTGAACGAAAATGTAAAAATCTCTTATGATTCAAAAAACAAAGTGCAAAAAAAGAATGCCGAGTTTTTAAAACAATTGTTACAAGAAAAAACAGGATTTACGCTCAAAATTGCTAAATCGAGCAATAAATCCAACAAAATTATTCTCGTAATTGATTCAAAAATTGAACATCCCGAAGGTTATAAAATCATTATCGGTTCGAAAAAAATTGAGATAATTGGAAAAACTGAAGCAGGAGTTTTTTATGGCATTCAAACGCTTTGTAAATCGATTCCTGATACCATTGGTATTGTTCAACTTCCGCCGGTTGAAATAACTGATGCACCCCGTTTTAATTACAGAGGAATGCATTTTGATGTGTCGAGACATTTTTTCTCTGTTGATTTTGTTAAGCAATACATTGATATTTTAGCACTGCATCATGTTAATAATTTCCATTGGCATTTAACCGATGATCAGGGTTGGCGCATTGAAATAAAAAAGTACCCTGAACTTACCAAAATCGGTTCAATTAGAAATAAAACAGTGGTTGGACCTTATAACAGTGGCATTTATGATACCATACCTTATGGTGGATACTACACACAGGAGCAAATAAAAGATGTGGTACGTTATGCAGCCGAAAGATATATTAACATTGTACCCGAAATTGATATGCCAGGGCACATGTTAGCAGCCCTAACAGCGTACCCTTGGTTGGGGTGCACCGGCGGTCCGTATAATGTGGCTGGTACTTGGGGCATTTTCGACGATGTTTTTTGTCCCGGTAACGAAGAAACATTTACATTTGCACAAAATGTATTGGATGAGATAATAAGCCTATTTCCTTCGAAATACATACATATTGGGGGTGACGAATGCTATAAAACCAAATGGAAAACCTGTCCAAAATGTCAGGAAAGAATAATAAAAGAGGGGCTAAATACTGACTCGCTTCATTCGCCGGAAAACAAATTGCAAAGCTATTTTATAACTCGTATCGAGAAATTTGTAAACAGCAAAGGACGTGAAATAATTGGTTGGGATGAAATTTTGGAAGGTGGATTAGCGCCGAATGCAGTTGTAATGTCGTGGCGTGGTGTTCGGGGAGGTATCGAAGCTGCTAAATCAGAACACAAAGTAATAATGACACCCAATAAGTATTTCTATTTTGATTATTATCAATCGGAAGATAGAGCAAACGAACCTTTAGCAATTGGAGGTTTTGTTCCGGTTGAAAAAGTATATAATTTTGAGCCTATTCCAACAGAACTGAACGAAACGGAAGCAAAATACGTTATAGGGGCGCAAGCAAACCTTTGGACGGAGTATATTGCAACTGACAAGCATGCAGAATATATGTTATTGCCCCGATTAGCAGCACTTTCGGAAGTACAATGGTCAAAACAAGAACAGAAAAACTACGCAGACTTTTTGATTCGCTTGCCAAATTTGATAGATATTTATGAAAAACGTGGTTATAACTTTGCGAAACACGTACTAAAACCAACGAAATAAAAATATTATAACTAAATGAATACTTTTCTTTACACATTTCTTGCCCTCACAGCTGCTGGTATAGGTAGCGTGGCTTTATCGAGCTCACTGCTTTTGTTGAACAATAAATGGCTGGCTAAAATTTCGAGTTATTTATTATATTTAGCCGGAGGAACTTTACTTGGTTCGGCATTATTGGGCTTAATTCCCGAAGCTGCCGAAACATTGTGTATTCACGATGTGGTAATGTGGGTTTTGGGAGGAATAATTCTGTTTTTTATACTCGAAAAAATTATTCTTTGGCGTACTTGTCACGATGAAAACTGCGAACGTCAGAACCATGCTGCTGCACCCATGATTATTATTGGCGATGCCATACACAACGCCATTGATGGCGTAGTGATTGCAGCCTCGTTTCTAACTTCGGTAGAATTGGGAATTTTTGTTACTTTTTCTGTATTATTGCACGAAATACCACAAGAATTGGGCGATTTTGGCATTTTACTAAAAAGCGGTTATTCGCGAAAAAAAGCATTGTTATACAATGTATTATCGGGAAGTAGCGCCGTTGTAGCTGGTATGGCTGCCTACTTTTTACTCGATTATGTGGAGGCAATTATTCCGTATACTATTGCTATTGCAGCAGCGAGTTTTCTATATGTTGCGTTAGCCGATTTAATACCGGAAATGCACAAAGAAACAAAACCAAAGGAATCAGCTATTCAGATAATATTGATAATATTAGGCATTGCTATTATCTTTTTATCCAAAGGCACACATCAACATTAAGAACAGTTTATTTATTACTGCCCCAAACCCCTAAAGGGGCTTAAAGAGTGTTATTCGAAGTGATTTACACCTAACAGAATGATTCGAATTTAAGAAACCTAAGTAACTATACATCCCCTTTAGGGGATTGGGGCGGTTTGTTTTTTTAATAGTAAAACATTATATAGTGAATATCATTTTATTTGTAAAATACAAACAGGTGCTCCTACCTGTACTTTTTTACCGGTGAATGTAAGTTCGCCGGTTTTTTTGTTTCTGGTAAAAATACTAATGTCGTTTGTGCGTTGATTTCCAACAAATACAAATTTGCCATCCTTGCTTATTGCAAAATTTCGTGGTCCCTCTCCCTCTGTTGATATTTGTTGAACAAAATTCAATCTACCCGCTGGAGAAGTCGTGAAACAGGTAATATCGTTTACAGAGCCGCGATTTGTAGCATATAAAAACTGTCCATCTGGCGACAAATGAATATCGGCAGCTCCTGTTTGAATGTTATTTTTACGAACAACTGATGCCGTATCTATCAATGTTAATTTACCATTATCATACTGAATTGTCGATACAGTTCCATCAAGTTCCTGTAATAAATAAATGGTTTTACCTGATTTATCAAAAGCCAAATGGCGGGGTCCGCTTCCGGGCTTTACTTCCAATGTGTCATAAGCTGAAAATGGATTCTCTAAGTTCATTTTGTCGTATTTGTAGACTAACACTTTATCAATTCCTAAATCGTTAGCTAATAAATAATTGCCATCGGGCGAAAAAACTACTTGATGTGTGTGAGGCTTTGACTGGCGCGTTGGGTGAATGCTATTACCTTCGTGCTGAATTTTTTGTACTACTTCGCTCAACGAACCATCGCTTTTTCTGTTGTAAACAAAAACGCTCCCTCCGCTGTAATTTGCAATTACAACATGTTTATCGGTCATTGCAATATGACAAGGGTCGGTTACGCTGCCAGCATTTACTCTATTGATTAATTGTAATTTATTATTTTTATTGAACTTATAGGCTGCAACACTACTTTTCGCGCCTCGTTCGCTTACGGCATAAACCAACTTTTTATTAGAACTAATACACAAAAAACTTGGGTCAATGGCTTCGGTAAGTAATTGTAAATCAGCCGTTAAATCTTTTGCATTTAACGAAAGTGAATAGATACCTTTCGCTGGTGTATTTGTAGTAAATGTACCAATAACAAACTGATAGCTTTTGGCTGATAACTGAAAGCTAGTGCATAAAGCAAGCAAAAAAAGGATGATGTGTTTCATAAATTCTTTTATTTTGAAATTTGAATCAAAAGTATCTTATTTATTTCAAATGAACAAACTTCAGATTAATTCTGTTACAAATTTAAAAGAATTAAATCAACTAAAAATAGAATAAAATGTCAGAAAAACATCTTGTAAAAACACAATGGAAAGGCAATCTCACTTTCCAATCCGAAATAAATGGTCATAAACTAATTATGGATGCACCTGAATCCGGAGGAGGAAAAGATTTAGGTCCAAGTCCAAAGAAATTGTTACTTGCTGCTATTGCAGGTTGCTCTGGAATGGATTTAGTCTCAATTTTAAAGAAAATGCGTGTTGAATTTGATAATGTAGATATTGAAGTGCAAGGAGATGTAACCGATGAACATCCAAAATATTATGAGAAAATGCATGTAATTTACACCATCGCAGGCAAAAATGTGCCTTTTGACAAAGTAGAAAAAGCCGTGAAAATGTCGGAAGAGACCTACTGCGGCGTAGGTGCATTGTATCGGAAAGCCATTGAGATTACATCGGAAATTAAGTTAGTTGAAAATTAAATAAAATGCTATCAACTAAGATATTATCAAACGAACAACAAAGCGAGATTCTCAACATTTTGAAAGTTCGCTTTGAGAAAAACAAAAACAGACATTCCGAAATTCGCTGGGTTGATGTTGAACAAAAATTAATGTCTTCACCAGAAAAACTTTGGTCGCTCAACGAAATGGAAAATACAGGTGGCGAGCCGGATGTTGTTAGTTTTGAGACTAAAAATGCTGAATTAATTTTTATAGACTGTTCGGTTGAAACTCCAAAAGGTCGTCGCAGTTTGTGTTACGACCGCGAGGCTCTAAATGCACGCAAGGAATATAAACCTACAAACAGCGTCATTGATTTAGCATCGGAAATGGGTATCGAAATTCTAAACGAAAACGAATATCGTGAACTTCAAAAATTAGGTAATTTCGATACTAAAACATCGAGTTGGATACAAACACCTGCCGAAATTCGAAAATTGGGTGGTGCACTCTTTTGCGATAGACGCTACAATCAGGTTTTTGTATATCACAATGGTGCAGAATCTTACTATGGTGTTCGTGGATTTCGTGGGTTACTGAGGGTTTAATAATTATTCAATTTAACGTAATCATCATTTTTTAGTTTTATAAATAGCGTGAATAAAAAGCTTTTAGTATATTTGTAGTTCGATTTTAAAATTTCCTAATTTTTATACAAAATGGAAGACATTGGCGATTATCTATATCTAATTATTGTAGCTATAGCTGCAATTGGTAGTTTTTTTAAGAACAAAAACAAAAAAAATGAAGCAGCACCAATTCCAGATTTAAAAGAAGAGGAAATGGAGAATGAATACGAAGAGGAAGAATACGAAGAAATTCCACAAGAAATATACACTCCAATTCCATCGCAACGTCCTGAGGTTGTATTCGAGCGTAGTTTCACCGGAATGACTACTACCCCACACGAAACAATAATGAGTTTTGAAAACACTTCGGATATTTCGAAGTTAAAAGCCAAAAAGGAAATCACAAAAATGATAAGTACTACTCAAAAAACAACTGTAGAAACAATGGAAGAGCTTGAAAATCCATATAGTATAAATACAGTTGAAGAAGCTCGGGCTGCATTTATTTCCTCCGAAATTTTCAATCGAAAATACTAACTTAAAACATTAATTTTCAAACAAATAAATCCTATTTAATAATTAATTATTCAAAACAGATTGTTTTTAGAAAAATTGATTGTATATTTGCATAAAATAATTCGACAACAAAAGGAGTTCCGGCTACAAGTCGGAATTCTTTTTTGTTTACACATTTAATAATCATGTTAAAATCTTAAAATTATGGCAGTTAATTATATGACCGCTGATGGTTACAAAAAATTAATGGCGGATCTAAATGAATTGGAAGGCGTACAACGTCCTGCCATCTCGAAGCAAATTGCTGAAGCCCGTGACAAAGGTGATTTATCCGAAAATGCTGAATACGATGCAGCAAAAGAAGCACAAGGTATGCTTGAAATGAAAATTTCGCTATTAAAAGAAACTATCGCTTCGGCGCGAATGATTGATGAAACAAAAATCAACACAAACGAGGTTCAGATTATGACACGTGTGAAAATTAAAAACACAAAATCGGGTCAATTAATGTCGTATATGCTTGTTTCAGAGAGCGAAGCAAATCTCAAAGAAGGCAAACTTTCGGTAACAACACCTATTGCAAAAGGATTACTTGGCAAAAAAATTGGACAAAAAGCCACTGTTACTGTCCCTTCGGGCGTTATGGAATTTGAAGTAATGGAAATAAGCTTGTAAATTATTATGACTATTTTCAGTAAAATTATCGCTGGCGAAATACCCTGTTATAAAATTGCAGAGGACGAAAACTTCTTTGCATTTTTAGATATTCGCCCTACTACAAAAGGTCATACCCTTGTAGTTCCTAAATTAGAAGTAGATTATATTTTTGATTTAGAAGATATTACTATTGCCAACATGATGGTTTTTGCTAAAAAAGTAGCAAAAGCAATTGAGAAAAGTGTATCGTGCGTACGGGTTGGCGTTACTGTTATTGGCTTAGAAGTGCCACATGCTCACATCCATCTTATCCCCATTCAGCGCGAATCGGATATGAATTTCCACAATGCAAAATTGCAACTTTCAAACCAAGAAATGCAAGAAATAGCTCAAAGAATTAGTGAAAATTTATAAATTAGATGTGAATTGGCATAAAAAAAACGGACAGCAATGTCCGTTTTTTTTTTTTACTTCAAAAAGAAGGTATTATCCAACTAATTTCTTATCCAAATTACGTTTAATGGCAGCCAGAAAGTCTTGGGTATTAAGAAAATCTTTACTACTGATATTTTCGCCATGAACAAGAATTGCAAGGTCTTTTGTCATTTCACCAGCTTCAACCGTTTCCACACAAACCTGTTCCAATTTTTCACAGAAATTCACCAATTCGGCATTACTATCCAATTTACCACGATGCATTAAACCACGTGTCCAAGCAAAAATGGAAGCAATTGGATTCGTTGATGTTTCTTTGCCTTGTTGATGTTGGCGATAATGACGCGTTACTGTACCGTGAGCAGCTTCCGCTTCTACCGTTTTACCATCGGGAGTTACTAGCACCGACGACATAAGCCCCAGCGAGCCAAAACCTTGAGCAACGGTATCCGATTGTACATCACCATCATAATTTTTACAAGCCCACACAAAACCACCGCTCCACTTCATACACGAAGCTACCATATCATCAATCAACCGATGTTCGTAAATAATACCTGCTGCATCGAATTTTGTTTTAAATTCTTTTTCGTATACTTCCTGAAAAATATCTTTAAAACGACCATCATAAGCTTTCAGAATGGTATTTTTGGTTGATAAATACAATGGCCATTTCTTTTCCAATGCAACTTGAAACGACGATTGTGCAAATCCATAAATCGATTCATCGGTATTGTACATGGCCATTGCCACGCCATCACCCTTATAATCATACACTTCCCATTGTTGAGTTTCACCCGTTTCGGAAGTAAAAGTCATGGTAAGTTTTCCTTTGCCTTTGATTACGACATCGGTAGCTTTGTACTGATCGCCAAAAGCATGACGCCCAATAACAATCGGCTGAGTCCAACCTGGCACTAATCGTGGCACGTTCGAACAAATAATTGGTTCGCGGAATACAGTTCCACCAATAATATTACGCAAGGTACCATTCGGCGATTTCCACATTTTTTTCAATCCAAATTCTGCAACACGTGCTTCGTCGGGCGTAATAGTAGCGCATTTAATACCAACATTATATTTATTAATAGCATTCGCTGCTTCAATAGTAACTTCGTCGTTGGTAGCATCACGATTTTCCATTCCCAAATCGTAATACTTAATATCCAACTCCAAATATGGAAGTATCAATTGCTCTTTAATAAAAGACCAGATGATTCGGGTCATTTCATCGCCATCTAACTCTACAACAGGATTTTCTACTTTAATTTTTTGCATATAATTACATTGTCAACAGACAATTGACAACAGACAACAGAATTAAGATTTTTATCTATAAACTGTTGTCTGTTGTCCGTTGTCCAAGTTATACTATCTTTTAGTTATTGGAACAAATGGCTTTTTATCACCTACGTTTTTGTAAGCAGGGCGGATAATGCGTTTACTTGCAAAATTTAATTCTTCGATACGGTGAGCTGTCCAACCTGTAATACGCGACATAGCAAAAAGTGGTGTATACACTTCGGTAGGCAATCCCATTGCTTCGTACACAAAGCCCGAATAGAAATCGACATTTGTACAAACTTGTTTGTTAATATCATCTCCTTTGAAAGTCATAAATGCATTTACAGCGCGTTCGTCTAACAATTCGAGGAAATTATATTCTTTTTCGATACCTTTTTCAATAGCCAATTTACGCGCCATCTCTTTCAACAAAATAGAACGTGGATCGGAAATGGTATAAACAGCATGTCCGATACCATAGATAAGTCCAGTTTTGTTGTAAGCTTCTTTGTTCAACATTTTTTGAAGGTAGGCATCAATTTCTTTCACATCATCCCATTTCTTAATTGCTATTTTAAGATGGTCGAACATCTGATTTACCTTAATATTAGCACCACCATGCAATGGACCTTTGAGCGAACCAATACCTGCTGCTATGGCCGAATAAGTGTCGGTAAGTGTTGAACTTGTAACACGTACAGAGAAAGTAGAGTTATTACCACCACCGTGCTCAGCATGTAAAATTAAACATAAATCAATAAGCTTAATATCTAAGTCAGAATAGTTACCTGGACCTTTCATCATATAAAGAAAGTTTTCGGCTACAGAAGCGCCTTCTTTTGGGTGGCGAATGTGCAACGAACGTCCTTGTTGACTATGGCGTAGAATATTGTAGGCGTAAGCGATAATAGTAGGAAATTTCGAAATCAAATCAATAGACTGGCGAATAAGATTATCGCGCGAAATGTCATCTGGATTTTTATCATAGGTATACATTTCGAGAACCGAACGTGCTAAAATATTCATAATATCCTGTCCTTGAATTTCGATGATACTCATTGTCATCTTTGTATCTAAGGCCATAGATTCGTTTAGCATCAACGAAAACTGTCTTAATTCTTCAGCATCTGGCAAATATCCCGAAAGCAACAAAAAGGCTGTTTCTTCAAAACCCAAACGATCTTCGGCGTTCAATCCGTGTACCAAATCTTCTACATCAATACCACGATAAAATAATTTACCAGGAATTGCTTTCACACTACCTTCAGCTTGACGTTCGTAACCAACTACGTCACCTACTTTTGTTAAACCAGCTACCACACCTGAGTGGTCTTCGTTACGCAATCCACGCTTTACATTCAACTGAGTAAATAACTCCTTATCGATTCTACTTGTCGACTTAATTGTTTCTGACAATTTATAAATCAGAAAATCCCTTTTGTTTGCCATTTTTTTATTTATTAATTTATTATTATTATTTCAATCCGTTCAATGCACTTCCTGCTCTAAACCATTCTATTTGTGCTTCATTATAAGTATGTAAAACATCAAACTCCTCAGTTGTTCCGTCGGTATGCGTTAGTTTTACAACTAAATTTTTTCCAACAGCAAAAGTTGTTAAGCCCGTAATACTTATTTTATCATCTTCACGTATTTTATCGTAATCATTTTTATCGGCAAAAGTCAATGCCAACATTCCTTGTTTTTTGAGATTTGTTTCGTGTATGCGGGCAAACGATTTTACAAGAATCGCTTTTACATTCAAAAAACGGGGCTCCATAGCTGCATGTTCGCGACTCGAACCTTCGCCATAATTCTCTTCGGCAACTACCACAGAACCAATGCCTTGCGATTTATATTTGCGAGCTAATGCTGGTACTGCACTATATTCACCAGTTGAAGGGTCGAGAACAGAGTTTGTTTTATCGTTAAATGCGTTCACAGCACCAATCAGCATATTGTCGGAAATATTGTCGAGATGTCCACGATAACGCAACCAAGGTCCCGCCATTGAGATATGATCTGTGGTACATTTGCCTTTTGCTTTAATCAAAAGCGGTTGTTCCATATAGTCATTTCCATTCCAAGCTACAAAAGGAACTAATACTTGCAAACGATTTGAATCAGCACTAATTTGTACCTTCACATTACTTCCATCGGCCACAGGAGCTATAAAACCGGCATCTTCAACAGCAAAACCATTTACAGGAAGTTCAAAACCTTTCGGTTCTGCCAATTTAACCTCTTCTCCCTTTTCATTTAGAAGTGTATCTTTCAGCGGATTAAAACACAAATCTCCAGCAATGGTTAATGCTGCTACTATTTCGGGAGAAGCTATAAAAGTATGTGTGTTAGGATTTCCATCGGCACGTTTAGCAAAATTTCGATTGAAAGAGGTTATAATGGAGTTCTTACGTTCGGGTACATCTATTTCACGCTTCCATTGTCCAATGCATGGACCACAAGCATTTGCCATCACTACACCACCCACCGATTCAAATTCGCCCAAAACACCATCGCGTTCGGCTGTGTAACGCACTTGTTCCGAACCAGGATTGATAATAAATTGTGCCTTCACTGTCAAGCCATCTTCTTTCGCTTTTTTTACAATCGAAGCAGCACGAGTCAAATCTTCGTACGAAGAATTAGTACAAGAACCAATTAAACCAACTTCCATTTGTTGAGGATAGCCTTTTTCTTTCACAATTTTTTCAAATTCTGAAATTGGGTAAGCTAAATCGGGCGTAAACGGACCATTCACATGTGGCTCAAGTTCACTGAGATTAATTTCAATAATTCGATCGTAGTAATTCTCCGGATTAGCTTGAACTTCGGCATCGGCTTGTAGGTGAGCAATATTTTCAAGAGCAATAGCAGCTATTTCGGCACGTCCTGTTGCTTGTAGGTAAGCCACCGATTTGCTATCGAATGGAAAAATAGAAGTTGTAGCACCAACTTCGGCGCCCATATTGCAAATTGTTCCTTTTCCGGTAGCTGAAATTGTTTCAGTACCTTCGC
>JAIFKX010000247.1 GCA_020049335.1 Paludibacter sp.
GGCTAAAACCATCCACCCCAACATTGCTATATCGTACGGCAAATTCCACATCTTTTAGCACCGCAGCATGCAATGACGGGCCTCGGTCATCCCTTTTAAGTCCAAACTGCATGGTACCATGTTCCGAAAAGAAAAAAGGCTTGTTGTTATCGTGCGCTATTTTAACGGCTGTTTTAACGGGGTTAGTAAACATTTTTAAAGTCGGATTCCAATCCTTACTTTCCCTATTATCCCACCAATCTATCATGGTCATATACTCGTGATAAGTAAAAGCATCCACCAAATTCATGTAATTCTTTTGGGTGTCTTTTGCTTCCCAGAAATAAAACATCTCTTCAGGACCAGTCATCGCAATTTGTATATTCTCCTTTTTTATTTTGCTGCGCAATAAAGTTAAGGCAGGAATGATAGATTGCGAAGTTTTTCCATCGGCCTCTTTCCACCACGACCATCCGTGATGCGGTTCGTTGGCAATGCCAAAATAATCGATGCAAGTATATTTTTTCAAACTCCATCGGACCAAGCATCAATGTCGGCAGGTCCGCTTTTAATAATACCCAAGGCATTACCTTGCAATTCTTTGTGAGCCAACCATTTTGCATTTGGATACATTTCTTGCAATTGAACCGTTACGCCATTTTTCTGAAAATAATCGAGGTAACGATACAACACTTTCATTTCGCGGTTATCGAATGAATACTGTCCTTTTTCGGGTTCAAACACCCGATGTTCCACACTCAACCGGGTATAATCCATGCCCAACCAATCCATATACAACTCAATTTTCGACCACGCTTTCTCATCGTTTGCTTCAGGAGTTGCACCCCACGAGCTTCCGCCCCAGCTGCGATAACCGCCATTGCATTCATCAAGAACTATCACAGAGTCCATAATAGCAAAAGTATTCATGCCAAAACCGGCAGCCATTTTATTGACTACTGAGTCGGTGTTTATACTAATTTTTAGTTGTGACTGTACTGATAGTGAACTAAAAAAGAGAAAAGATACAATAATGATTTTTTGGAGCATTTTCATAAATAACTTGTTGTTAAGCTTTCATTAATATTAGTTTTTCTGTATTTTCAAAACCACAAACTTTGGTCAATGCTTCCACAATACCTTTGTTGTAAATCTCCACAAACTCGATGTCGCTCGGATGCATATTTCCATTTTCGTCGGTAGCTCTAAATTTACTACCTGCAATTAGTGCATTCATAATTTTGTCGCTTGGCAATTGAAATTCCGTTGCCAAATTAATAGCACCATTTGCGCATCAAATCGCATCCCACCCTGAAAATAGTGTCGCCCAACGCTTTGTTTTGAAATCGAGCAATTAAATCGTCAATATGCTCTACCAAGGCTTTATGTGTAAATTCATCAGGATATTTTTTTTCCAAAATAGCTGCTGCCTGAAGCATGGTTTCTCTTACTTTTAATGCAATGTGTGGCACCGCAAGCGCCTCGTAAAGATACACAAATTTAGGATTGTGCAAATAACCCAGATAAGCCGTTGTGGCATGTCCCAAATTATGAATAAACAACTTCCTGTCTACCCAAGCTTTCATATTTTCTTTGGGAGCAAGTCCTTCAATTATTGGAATCGGATTTTTAAATGCTTTTTTATCCAAAATCAACTGATTGTATGGCTCGCCAAATACTTGCAAAATGTCATCGTCCATATCCTTTTTGAGCATTATGGGCACCATTTTTCCTATGCTGGTTTCTACCAATCCTACCAATGTTTTGAATGGATAATCTGTTGGTAAAAGTGGGAGCAATTCATCCTCAAAGTATTCGGCAGCATTTCTCAGATTTTCGGCAATAATTATGTCCAACGCCAAGGTCGGGTTTTCCGCATAACGTTTCATTAAGCCTTTGGCCAACAGGGGCATAATTGTGGGCAAACCGTACTGACCAATGGAAATGCCAATAATATCGGCAGTGGCTATTTCGGACACCACATTCTCTTCGTCGTCAACCAACACGCCACGCACATTTTTTATGTTCATAACCGTTTCTACCTCCGACTTGATAATCACATTATAGTTTCCACGTTTATTCAAAGCATCAATCACGGGCTTAAAAATATCCACAAAAACCACTTCGTAACCGCCACGGCTAAACAACTGACCAATAAACGAACGCCCAATTTTTCCGGCGCCAAACAATACCAATTTACCTTTACTCATTTTGACATAATAATTTCTAAATATTCTTTCTGATATGGAATCACTTTCTCTAATTTTTCGCCTTCGTTTTGCTCAATATAAGTACCACCTACATAAAAGCAAGCATAGCCACCTGATGCCACACCCCACGAAACGGCATTAAATAAATCGTATTTATCGCTCGGTAAATTTTTTAATTGCCAAGCCAACGAAGCTATAATTCCACCTGCAAAATTATCGCCACAGCCTGTGGTATCCCCTTTTGCAATTGAATTGTTTTTTAGCTGATTTTTAATGGTTTCCGACACTGGCAACTGCACCAATTCTACGGCATTAAAGAGTCGTCCGTTGGAATAAGCATAGATATTTTTGCTTCCGTTGGTAATAATAAACGATGATAAATCTTGCTTACAAAAGTAGCTAGCTGCCTCGTCGATGGTTGCTGAACCGCTGATTTTCAATGCTTCTTCGCAATCCATCAACAGTACATCTATTAATTTGTACGTTTCAGGGCAATCGCCCAATGGCCAGCATTTATTTGGATTTTTCTTTTCATTTCTAAAATCGAACACCGTATTTACTACCGTAATGCAATTATTCGCCTTAGCTTTCTGCAACAATGCAGTTAAATTATCATGAATTTGGGGTACCAAAGCAGTGCCGCCAAAGCAAACTATATCCGCTTCAAAAAAACTTTCGGGAAGCATTTCGGGTGTATAATCCCACGATGCACCGATATTATTAATGAAAGTACGCTCGCCATTCCCATCGTCGTAAGTTGGGTCCGAAAGTACATCGGTAAATGCTGTTCGTTTACTGCCAAGTGCTATGTAATTATCAATGTTTAAAGGAGTTTTTTTTAGCAAATCAATAATCAGCTTTGCCGTTTCGTCCTGACCTGTGCAGCCATAAAAACTAACAGCGTACTCGTTTTTGGGTAACAATTGCGCTGCGTGAATTAATGCTACCAACGATGGTCCACCAATATTCACATTGTCGAAATTGGTGTCGCCAATAATGTCGGGCAAAATTTGTGTGTAGGGTTTTTGGGCGAATTTTTCAAGCTCTTCGGTAAAAACCAATTTGCCGGGACTCAAGCCACCATCTCCATCAGTTACTGATTGATATTGAGCAAATTGTGGACTTATAAAACGTGCCTGCGTGTACAAAAAATCGGCCAAAGCGCAGCCTGTCCCTGCAATTTTTATTATTTCGCTGCTCATCGGTTACAGGTATTTTGGGTAGTCGGATGCCAATAAATGCAAGGGTTCTTCGTCTTCTTCAATTTGTGGAAAACGGCCTACTGGCTCGTAAAAACAGTTGTCGTTGGAGTCGTCGTTCACAGCACTTACTTCACCCACAAACACTTTTCCTTTGCCAGGCTCACCATAAAAACGGTGAAACATGCCTTGCTCCAAGCAGATACTTTCGCCGGGTGTTAATATCACTTTTCCGCCTGGTTCTACGGTACGCAACACGCCATCAATTTTCACTTCCAAGGGTTTGTCCGAAAACTTATCGTCACCCACCGAATCGTACAATTCAATTACCAAATTGCCACCGCCACGGTTGATAATATCTTCCATTTTGTGCCAATGAAAATGCATAGGCGTTTCTTGCAATTCCTCCACTATCATTGCCTTTTCGGCATAAGGTTTATTGTCCTTTTTGATATTTCCATTGCGGATAGTAAATAATATCAGACCCCGTTTGGAGAAATCGCCACTGCCAAAATCGGTCAAATCCCAGCCCAACATATTTTCTACTATTTCGCCACAAGTAGCTTGTTTTCCTTTCCAATCTTCGGCTTTCCAGTACGCCCAAGGTGGAAGTTTAAAATTCATACTGTCCAGAAAACTAATTGACTCGGCAATCTTATGATTTATCTCGCTGCGTTTCATGTTGATTTTTTTAAAGTTGATTTAATTCGAATTGGTACAATGCAAAAATAGATTGTTAACTTCAACATTATCTATGCAATTTTATCCGAATAAGATACTTTTTCTACATCTTGGCAGCTGTAAAGAAACAAGGTCTATCCATCAATAAACTCCGGCAAAGGCATATTAAATACCAATTTTACAGGACTTTTGGTGTTGAATGGAATTTCGCCCACCAAGGCTTTTGCCAATGCTTTCTGACTTTCTTTTACGTACGAGAAAGTATTGATAAACACATCGGCTTGCAAAAAATAGGCATTGTAATGATATCGTCGCCATAAAAATCCATTCCGCCAAATGGGCGTTGCGGAAAACGGTTCAATGCCCAGATAATCAAGTCGTAACCTTCGGAGTATTTGTCCTCCCAACCATCTGCCTCGTATTGCACATTGTGGCGCAGCGTTACTTCATGTCCTTTGTTTTGCATTTCGCTGCGCAATGTTTCCAACGATTCAAAATACTGTTTGTTGGGCGTAACGCCCACTATCAGAATGCGTTTGTGTTTTTCAACAGTAATTGGAAGCAAGTTATTTGTATCTTTCACCAAGGTAATAGCACCTTCTGCCAATTTGCGCGACATATCGGTCAATTCATCATTAATTTCTGCGGGCGTGCTGGCAATTTTTATTTTTTCGGGTTAAAAAACGCCCAACTTTTCCTTCATTTTCCATATCCTATCCACCGCATCATTGAGTCGGTCTTCACTTATTTCGACATTTTTTATGGCTGCTTCAATTCTTTCAAAATAATCGAGGTCGGGCCAAAGCATCATATCATTTCCTGCTGCCAAACATTTTACTGCTCCATCGGCGGAGTCGCGCGTCCATTTCTTTAAACCGCCCATTATCAGCGCATCGGTAACTACCACGCCTTCAAAATTCATCTTCTTTTTCAATAAATCCACTATCAATTCATCCGAAATAGATGCTGGAAGATACAATCCATTCACTGTTTTTTGCTGAAATGAGGGCAATGAAATATGTCCGGTCATAATGGCCGACGCCCCTTCGTCGATAGCCGACTGAAAAACATGCCCAAAACTTTTCATCCATTTTTCGGCAGAAAGCGAATTACATGATGTAACCAAATGTTGCTCCCGATAATCCACACTATTCCAATTCCAACTTTGCTTACTGGGCCACAATGTAAATCCTTCATGATGTTTGGATGTCAAAATCACATATTTAGCACCTGCATTTTTAATAATATCAGCCCATTTATCTGTGTCAAAATGTTCTGCTTTCCATAAGAGTGCGAAATCCTGGTATTTGAATTTTTCGCCCCAAACCTTGTTATGGTAATCTGTAAATAGTTTATTCACAACGCCTTGCTGCGGATTTGGATCTTTGCCTCCATTGATTCTTGGCCAATACCATTCGGCATACTTTGCGTAAACGCCTATATCAGCATTGGCAGGTGCCCATGCTGGAACAGAATACACCCCCCAATGAATAAAAATTCCAAATTTTGCATCTTTAAACCATTGTGGTATAGGTCTTTTGTCTAACGACGACCAATTTGCTTCGTAAGTCTGAGACTTCAATGAAACTGAAACTATGATAATCAATATTATCAGTCCAATTTTCGAGTATTTTTCATACTGATTTTATTTGAATTTTTAGTTAATGATTGCTGTCGAAACATTAATATTTACAAAAGTAATTGAAGTCAAAACATAATTACCAAGTCCTTATTTTACAAGTATTTTTTGTTCCAATTTTATATCTTGTGATGAATTCCCAATCATAAAATTATAAAAACTTGCATCAAACACAAATTTATTTTTAGCAACGCTAAAATAAGATAAATCCTGCTCCGAAACTTCAAAACTCACAGCTTGTATTTCACCCGCTTTTAAGCTGATTTTTTCATATCCTTTCAACTCTTTGATCGGCTGTTCCTGATTGTTATTTGGTTTGCCGCCGATATAGAGCTGCACCACTTCGGCACCTTCTACCGCTCCCGTGTTTTTGATTTTGCACGTGACAATGACTTTTGCAGATTTGTTTGCTGATTTTTCAACCGTCATATCCGACAATTCAAATTTGCTGTACGAAAGTCCAAATCCAAAAGGGAATTGCACTTCGGTTTTGTTTTTGTCGTAGCCACGATAACCCACAAAAATGCCTTCTTTGTATGTCACCCGTTTATCATTATTGTCATCGTAATAACTGTTGAAAGTAGGATTATCAGCCCATTTTTTCTCGAATGTAATAGGCAATTTGCCAGATGGATTTATTTTGCCAAAAAGAATTTCGGCAAGTGCAGTTCCGCCTTGCTGGCCAGGATACCAAGCCCATAATAGTGCACTTAGTTTGGGATACCAGCCTTGCATTTCTATAGAACCACCTGCATTTGCAACGCCAATTACTGGTTTGCCCGATGCCGTTAAAACATCCAGCATTTCAGTATCTGCTATCGGAAGTTCAAACTTCCGGTCGTACCCTTCGGATTCGGTTGCCCGATTGAATCCAACACCAGCCACTATCACATCGGCATCAGCTATATTCTTGGAAAGTAGTTCATTCTCAACCACCGTAGGTTCGAACTTGACATTTGCACCACCTTCGCCCTGATAGAACTCAATGCAAATAGCATACTCTCTGTTGGCTTCTAATTCTAACCGAACATTTTTGGCAGTTACTTTTCCATATTCCCAGTTTTCGGCTATGGTTTTTCCATCAATCTTTAATCTAAAACCGTCGTCGCCACCAATAAATAAGTTATAGCGTTTGGTTGCAGTTGGGCGATAAACGCC
>JAIFKX010000324.1 GCA_020049335.1 Paludibacter sp.
GTATCTACTACATCGGTTTTTGCTAACTTCGATTGTCCAAAATTCTGGATATTAAATGTAGCAATTTCGAAGGATTGGGCGTGGAGAAATAAGATTACGAACAGTACGTTGATAAAACAGAATTGGATTTTACGCATTATTTATATAAGAATTATTAAATCATTTATTTTTGATTAAATTCATATCGAAAAAATCGTTTATTTTAGAACTTATCAGTTGAGCTGATGGTAATAGCTCTTTATATGCTGGCGGTAAATTGCCAGATGTATTATAAGTAGCTACACCAATGGGTAATGTAGCTGTTTTGAGCGAATACTCCACAATGGTACGATTCTTACTTTTGCAAATAATTATTCCAATAGCCTCGTTTTCGTGTGGCAATTTTACTTTATCATTCAACACCGACAAATAAAATTCCATTTTTCCTTTGTGTTCGGGCTCAAATTCTCCAACCTTGAGGTCGATAGCTATTAAACTTTGTAACCGACGGTGGTACAACAATAAATCTACCCTATACTCTTTTTCGGCTACTAATAAGCGATACTGACTGCCTACAAACGTAAAGTCCGTTCCCATTTCCAACAAAAATGCTCGTATATTTTTTAATAATGCTTGCTCCAATTCACTTTCGGCATGTTCATCGGCAAGGTTTGTAAATCCAAAAGTGTATTCATCTTTAACAGCCAGAAATGCTTGCTTTGCAATAGCTTCGGGCAATACCTTATCAAAATTTGTTTGGTTAAGCAAGTATTTTTCGTAAGTCTTATTCTCAACTTGATGAATCAGCACATCCTTTGTCCACCCAAACTTCCGAGTGGCAAGCGTATAAAATTGACGTTCCAAACTGTCTTTACATTTGGACATGATTATGAGATGTTTGCTCCAACTAATTTCTCCAACCAATGGTTGGAGATTTTCATCTCCTTGATATTCAGTGTAAAACTGAACCATATACCAAAGATTTGATGTGGAAAACCCATTCATGCTTGGAAACTCTATTTGCAGCTCTTTCGACAATGTAGGCACAATTGCTTTTCCCCATCCAAGCGCTTGCTTTTCGGAAATCGATTTTCCCAATTCCCAATACAAACCCACCAAATGGGTATTTACCGCCTTTAATGCCTCATATTGCGCTGCACGTACTTTTTGTTTTATATCTGCAATAAACTGCTTTTCAGATTGTTCTAAATTCATAGTGATCTATTTATTTATGTTTCATTATCTCCTTGTTACAATATAAAACTGCCAAGTGTAATTCTGATTACTTTGAATAGTTTCAGTACCAAAATTTGGAAAAACACCAGGTGCAGAGGCTCTATAACTAATAGTACCAGGCGACACTGTCAATGTCCTTTTTTCTTGTGGATAAAATGAATACATTTCAGAATTTAATTTCAGGGTGAGATTTAGTTTTGTATTGTTGTATATCTCTAATTCAGGATTATAGGAAGAAGATTGACCATTTGGCGTAAATATACCCTCTTCATTTTCTTTCAATAACTTACCAATTTTTACAAACTTTTTACTGACATAACCCTCGGTATTTGTTTTTATGTCGATAATGTTATAAAACTCATCCTCTGTATCCAATGAAACTATAAATATCTGCGTACCCGGATTTAATGAACCAATAATTGAAGCATCGGTGCTTGGTTCTTCGCGAAAAATTACCTTCGAAGTTATCCAACCTAAGTAAGATTGGCTAAAACCTATTAAAGAAAATGTAAGAAAGATTGATAGTAAGATTGATTTTTTCATAAAGTGTTAGTTTTAATGCCATATTGGTTGATTTATCTACTCCAACTAAATTTATCTCAAATCCTAAAATACAACCTCATACACCAACCAATTTGTTTGCTTTGCAGTGGAGTTCATACCTTCGCCAATAATAACTTGTTGTCCTTTAGCATTTTTATACCAACCCTCACTCCATCCACCCATATCCAAATACATCGCATTAGTAACTCCTAATTGCACTAAAGCAGTTTGAAAATCTTTAATTGTTAATGCCTCATTACTTTGACAAACAGAAAATGAATTATTAAATTGGATCAAAGCCCTACGCATAAATTTCGAAGAGCCAAACAGCTCACAATCAACTATTTTTGAATCATACACCAATAGTACTTGCTGAAATAAACTAGATTTTTCATTTACAATTTCGGACATTAATGATTCAGTTAATGAAGAAGATTTTAGAATTTTCAAACTATCATTTTTTAAAACACAAGTTCCATTAAGGATATCCAATTTACTAGTAGCTACCTTCTTTCCTCGTTCAATAAACAATCCATCAATTGTAGTGGTTTTGGACGTAAACGCCGCAGCTACACAAAAATAATTATGCTCACAAACTGATGGACGTTTACTTGCCAAACGTATATTTAATCCATTTGGCTTAAATATAGTCAACGAATAGTTATTGTTTTTAAAGTTTTGAACATCTACATAGCATGAATCAGAGTAAATTAGGGATGAGTTTGATTTATTATCAACAATCGCTTCATTAATAAGTGCTTTTCTCTTATTACACGAAGCTGATATCAAAACTGCAATAATGAAATAGAAGATTTTTTTCATATTTATAATTTGGGGGCGTTTTATTCAAGAGTTACCTCAACTCTACTATTTTCAATGGATATTGTGAATTTAATTTTGAATTCTTGTTTCATCTATAACAATTATTCCAAGATATTTGTATGATTGAACAATATTTTCGAATGATTTATAGTAAGTGTTAGTGCTATTCAATTCGACAGACGATGTCTGGCGAATTGAAGTTTAATGCTTTTCAACATTATTCAATTTACTAGACGGTGTCTCGTAAATTGAATAAACACTATAAAAACGTCTCATATTCTGTAAATTATCAACTTGCCATAAGCTGCACGCTCTTTGCCTTGCTGCTCTTCATCAATAATCATGCGCCCCACTTCATAGTAAGTATGCACCATAGTGAGATTCACTACTGTAGCAACGTTCGCCCGAGCCTGCTCTATTAACTCCGAAATACGGCCAAAAAGCTGATTATCTTTTGATTAATCCTTAGTTTTTAAGCTCATAATTAATATTTATTTTTTTGTGTTGACACTCCAAAACTGTCTGTATTTTCTATTTTTTGGGTTCAACGCCCTCTTGTTACAGTATAAAACTGCCACGTATAATTCTGATTGCTTTGAATAGTTTCAGTACCAAAATTTGGAATAACGCCAGGTGCCGAAGCTCTATAGCTTATTAAAACAGCCGATAATGGTTTCATACCCTTCACTTTTTAGGCTTCTTTTCAACCGTAATAATATCAGTCAACGCTACTGCACGATTTTCATTATCGTCATTATTAATCCATTCGTAGAGATAAATTTTAGCTTTCTTAGGAGCTGAAACATCAACTGCACTATTCCAATATGAACATTTGGGAGCCGGATAGCCTGGGTCAAGGCAAAGGATTTTCGAAATATCATCTCCAATACTCTCATATCCAACAGCAAGTAAAGCGTGAGCACCATTTTTAGAATATCCAACTGAAATAATTACAGGATTATCTTTGTCAATTTCATCACGAATTAATTCAATACTATCTTCATTTTTTGTTTCATGCCACATTGCAGAAACTTTGCTAGCATAGCTGTGACGTAACATAGTTACAATTTCGTCAAAGTCTTTACCTCCACGATGCAATCCATGACTTTCACAAAAATCACGTATCAATCTACCTTTAGAAAACGCTTTGTTGTGCTTTTTGTAAATGTCTAAATCGCCATTGTCTAATGCCCCAATTATAAGCAAACACATCATAACCGAATAAGTGGCACACGCACCATCAATATCTCCCTGACGTTTATGAATCAAATGCTTCCTTACCTTTACTCCTTCGGAATCAAGTTTTAATTTATCTATGATTTTGATTGATGGCATAATATTCAATTAGTTTTTAAGGAGTTATATCTTAATTAAAAAATCAATAATTAGTAAACACATTTGTAGTTCCATATAACTTTTTGTACAACATTATTGCATAATCATCTGTCATTCCTGCAATAAAGTTAACACTCAAATTAACAGAAAAGTCTATATAAGAGTTTTAATTATGCCATTAGAGTTTTTATTTTGTTAAATTTGCGCCTGCGTAGCCAAATTTAAATTCTAAGTATTTAGAATAATATCAAAATATCCTTAACGAATTAGTATTCATTCAATTTTATATCCAAACCGTTTAGGAATTACAAAGTGCTCAAATTCCTTATTGAAAAAATTATCTGTCATTCCTGCAATATAGTCACTGACAATCCTATATGTTTGAGAAGCATCCAAATAATCTATGCTTCTTTGTTCAAGGTAGAATTTTGATATGGAAGTTTCTTTTTTATTTGACTCTATATCTTCATAATATCTATCAAAAAGCACATCAAACATATTTCTTATTTTCGTATCTTGAGTAGTTTTTTTTGGATTTTTATAAATGGCATTATAACTAAAATCATAAAAGCATTGGATTGCTTGAAAAATGTCACTTGAAAGTTGAATATAATTTTGTCCGAAACTGTTGTTTATAATATCAAGAATTATATTGTTAACAATTGATGAGTTTGTGTCGCCAATCACATTTCTTACTTGTATAGGGATATCAGTACGTTTAATTAATCCAATTGTTATTGCATCTTCCAAATCTCGTCCAATATATGCAATTACATCAGAAATTCGCATAACACAACCTTCCAAAGTCATTGAAATTATTTCTTTACTTGAGCCTTTAATTGTCCAACAATTATCGTATTGTTGTAGAAATTCTTTTGGCGTTTTCTTGTAATTTGGTTCATATTTTGGTAGCATTAATTCTCCATTGTGACATAAAATGCCATCTAAAACCTGTAATGTTAGATTAAGACCTTTCCCATTGTTTTCAATATGACTCAATGCGCGAACACTCTGAGCGTTATGACAAAAATACTCATTACCTGCTTTTAAAGTTAGCTCGTTTAATTTGCCTTCTCCATCATGACCATACGGAACATGACCCAAATCATGAGCTAAAGATATTGCATCAATTAAATCTTCATTCAACATCAACGCTCTACCAATTACCCTAGCAATTTTTGACACTAATTGAACATGCAATACACGATGAGTTATGTGGTCATTCTCAAACAGATAAAACACTTGAGTTTTATCTATATAACGTGTATAAGTCAAAGAATGAATGATTTTATCTGTATCGTGAAAGAACGAAGGTCGGATATTAACCTTATCAGCAATTTTCTCATTACCAAATCGATAAGCAGAATTACTGAAACACGCATATTTTGAAAAGGTTTTATATTCCCTTTTTAAATTGTTTTCTAGAATCTGGCGGGCAATATCTTTTTCTAAGTGGATTTCTTTCATTTTACAGGTATTGAATTTATGGACGTTTTCCTAAAACATAATACTCAAATGGAGATAATTTATCTACTAAAATATCTGTAAAGTTAAGTATATCGAATAATTCGACTATTTTATCAACAACCTTATTTGCATAATCCAATGTTGGTTCATCTTGTCCAGATGGTATTAGCCCTGCCAATACAGTGCCATCTTCTTTAAGAAACATTATTGGTATGGAAATAATCATATAACCACCAGATGACAACACTCTAAATGCTTCTGACATAGCAGCTCTCTTGTCAAATAGTGATGATTGAAAAACCCGGAATGCAAATACCAAATCAATAGAGCTATTTGAAATGTCTTTTAAATGTTCTGCTTGATTTTTAAAATAGGTAATAGCTGGTAATTTCTTCTTAGCAAAACTGATAGCCTCTTCTGAAATGTCAATTCCACATACGCTACTACAATTTTTATACAAATTTTCGACGGCATATCCATTTCCAATCCCAATATCTAATATTTTATACCCAAGAATGCTGGCAATACTTTTCTTGTTTAAAAAGTCAAATAAATATTCCTCCCAAGGTTTTATGTTGGATAATTTGATTTTTTCTAAACTTGTTATTTTTTCATCCTCCTTAGGTTTGGAGTATTTTAATGTGTATGCTTTTTCTCTTGCTGAATCAATTATGTTATCTATCTTTTCCTTTTGATAATTGGGATAATAAATAGCTTTGGTGTAATGCTTTAAATCTAAAATTGAAAAGTCGGTTTTGAATTTCAAACTATCAATATTCAGTTCATTATGCCTAAGTTCATTTTTGATGATTTCCGATATTGAACAAATCGCATATTTAGAGTTATTATCAATTTTATTATCATCCTTTACTTTGAAAAGAGCTTTTTGCATTTTTGCTTTATCTGAAGATTTTGATGCTATTAAAGAGAAAATACCAGTAATAATTGCTGCAATTATTACAAAAGCTCCTGTTATCAATGCTATTGTCATTTCCATACTCATGGTAATCTTTTTTTACAACTTTTTTTTTTAATAATTTTCTATTTTGCATACCTCCAATCAATTGCCTCCTGCTTTAGCTGGAGGGAAAAAGGATAATATTTCTTCATTGGCTTTAGCCAAAATGCTATACAAGCATCTTTTGGCTAAAGCCAATACCATTTTTTACATTTAAAGAATGGGCTAAAGCCCAATCCTATTGAACCAAGTTTGCTTCAAATTCTATTTTTCATCAATTGAATATATATCGAATTCCATTTCTACCTCTTAATTATCAGCACAATACCGAATTAATTGCCTCCTGCTTTAGCTTCCTATTTTTTCAATTGCCTCCTGCTTTAGCTAGAGGAAAAAAGGATAATATGTCTTCATTGGCTTTAGCCAAAATGCTATACATGAATGTTTCGGCTAAAGCCCTAATTCTATTTTTATCATTTAATGAATGGCCTAAAGGCCAATCCTATTGAAATCATTTCTCTTCAACCTCAAACGCCCCATGCAGCAACGCTTTAAGCAATTGCTCAGTGGCAAGCTGATTGGCAATGATATGTGCCTTGAGCTGTTTGGTTTTTTCTAACTGCCTTTCTATTTCTGCTACTATGCGCTTTTGCTCGGATAGTGGGGGAAGGGGAATTGGCAAGAGTCTCATCGATTTTAATGAAACATTTTTTATTGTTGTTTCAGATGCAACTTCAACAGCATACTTTAAAAAGTACGTACTTTTAATATATTTACCGATATAATATTTATCAATTAAATCATTCAAATTGAAGTAACAAGCACTCTTACCGAGTATTATTTTCTCATTTTCATAAAACGCTAAGTTACCTAAAGTCCCATTTATAGAAACCAATATTGTATTTTCTGTCAAAGATTTTTTGTGTTTATTATATTCTTCCTCTGATACTCTTTTTGTAGTATCTTTCATTTCAATTTTACCATTAATCAAATTGTTTCCATTGATAAAATAGTATTCACCATTTGCAGTATAATTTGGTGTTCCATGTAAACCGTCTCCTAAAACACTTACAATTTCACCTAACCTACACCACACCCAGTTTTCAGGAATTTCAAACGGAATTTCCTCAGCTTTAATAGCAGGTAATGGCTTTTCTTTTTTACTCGATGCGGCTTTTTCTGCTTTAATCCTTTTCAGCAGTTTACTAGCTGGCTCATCTGCTGCATCTTGTGCCACCAACTTGCCTTGCACCGCTTCTTGTAAAATGGCTTGGTTCAGGTTTTCTAGCTGGGTGAGTTGGTCGGAATAAAGCTTATCGGCTTCCAACTCTTTTATTATCAAGGTTTTTTCTAACTCAACAATTTCTTTTTGCTTCTCAATACTTGGTACAATTACTTCAACATCAGCAATTTTGTTTAATGACAAACTTACATTTGCCATTCCTTTCATTTGCGAAACGAGCAATTCTTCTCTATTCCAATGCAAATAAATGTGTAGGTATTTAGCCAAAACAAAGTTTTCATCTTTAGGAATAACTGCACAAAGTATATTCCCCAATGCAAATTTTCCTTCCTGATATTTCACTCGTTTCATGCTCGCATGTCCATGTCCTGTGGATGAAACCAGCGGAATAATAGCTGCTTTTGCATCAAATTGATATTCATCATGCGTTTTATTCGCCTCGCCCAATGCCACCATTGTAAAAGGGCCTGGAATGGCTTTCATTATTCCAGTTCCACCTTTTGTTATAGTACAAATATCTCCTAATCTGTATCTCATCTTTATGCTAAGGCTTTTAGTTCTTCCAATATCTGAGAAATTTTGGATTGGTTGGTTTCAATTTTCTTAATTATGGCTTTTCTATCATACACCACTTCTTCCACCACCTTATTCGGATTTTTAATATCCAAATCGTAACCTCGTTCAATAATGGAATCGATGGAAACTTTCCAGCACACTTCGCTTTCCTTGCGGTTGTTCCACCATGCTTTTATACCGTCGAATTCTTCTAACCGTATGGGTTTGGTTTTGTTATATGCTTTTTGTCCTTCGGGCAAAATATGTTCGTAATACCAAATTTCTTTGGTTTGTTTTCCTTTTTCAAAGAATATCAGGTTGGTATTTACCGTGGCATAAGGTGCAAAAACCGATTGGGGTAATCGGATAATGGTATGCACATTGCAGTCTTCGAGGAGTTTTTGGCGTACACGTTGTTTCACACCTTCACCCGTCAGCGAGCCATCGGGCAATACTATTCCAGCACGTCCGCCACTGTTGAGCAGTTGTATAAACAGAATCAGAAACAAGTCGGCACTTTCCTTGGTGCGGAAATTGAGCGGGAAATTGGTTTCCATACCGTCGCCCACCACACCACCAAATGGTGGATTGGCTACAATTATATCCACACGGTCTTTGTGCTTAATGGAAGTGAGCTCACGGCTCAGTGCATCGCCATTTTCAATCAGCGGCACTTCTATGTCGTGGGTAATGAGGTTGATTACACTCAGCATATAGGGCAGCGGTTTCAGCTCGCCACCCGAAATGGTTTCTTGCAGTATTTTGAGGTCTGCCACATTTTTCACTTGTTTGCGCAAGTGTTCAATACCGCATACCAAAAATCCAGCTGTTCCACAGGCAGGGTCACGCATTTTTTCGCCCAATTGCGGATTCACCATGTCGATGATAAACTGCGTTAAAGCTCGTGGCGTGTAAAATTCACCTGTATCTTTTTTGGTGGCAAGTCCTTGCAATATATCTTCGTAAATGGCATTGAACACATGATGTTCTTTGCTGCTGTTGAAGTCAATCTCGTTTAGTTTGTTGATGGCTTGGCGGAAAGTGGTGCCGCTTTTCATGTAGTTGTTAGTGCCGTCAAATATGTTACGGATAATAAAACCCAACCTATCGTCCATTGCCACCGGTAAATCTTTGAGCGAAGCAAACAGCTTGTTATTTACAAAGTTGATAAGCACATCTCCTGTCATTCCCTCATCGTTTTCCGCCCAAGCACGCCATTGCAGTTCGGCAGGAATTGGTGATTTATAGTTGGGGTCTAAAAGTTCCTTTTCTTTATCTTTATCATCAAATAATTTCAGAAAAATCATCCACCCCAATTGCTCAATGCGTTGTGCATCGCCACTCAAACCTGGGTCTTTCCTGAAAATATCCCTGATTGATTTAATTACTCCTCCAATGTTGCTCATTAATATTTTTGTTTGATATTATTTTTATTTCGGCTAAAGCCAGTTCCTTATTTTCCTTTTAGAAGAATGGGCTGAAGCCCAATCTATTGAACCAAGAATCAATGCTAAATCAAATTTTCACCCATTCATTATTTGCAAAATGCCAATCAATTGCCTCCTGCTTTAGCTTCTTATTTATTCAATTGCCTCCTGCTTTAGCTGGAGGGGAAAGGATAATATGTCTTCATTGGCTTTAGCCAAAATGCTATATATGAATGTTTTGGCTAAAGCCCAAATGTCATTATTCCTATTTCAGAATGGGCTAAAGCCCAATCCTATTGATTCAAAAAAAGCCCAATCCTATTGAAAAAAATTGATTTGATTTATTTATCTTTAAATTTTTCAAACCCATGCTTTGCAATCAAATCATCAATTTCATCATCATAAGAATGTGAGCCATGATGAACTTCTTGATTAAGAATGTAATTTCTTACTTTTTCAATCATTGATTCGGAAACCGATACGCCATAATACTCATCTTGCCATTCAAATTTTTCCTTTGTAAGTCCTTCTTTATTAATCCAAAATGACGATTCACCTTTTATCAATTGCATAGTTTTTGAAATAGTTTGGTCAACACCCAATGAAATCATACAATGGCAATGTTGTTTGTAGCCATTTACTACATCAACAAAAATGCCTTTTTTCTTTGCATTTTCTTTGATATGAAACCATACTTTTTCCCTTATTTCCTTTGTTTCAAGAGATGGAACTCTGTTTTTTGTACTCCATACGAAATGGATGTAAACTTTTATAAATGGCATTCGGTTCGATTTTTTTATTTTGAATTATATGTTTTTGGCTAAAGCCAATTCTATTTATTATTTTGTGAATGGGCTAAAGCCCAATCCTATTGAAATAATCACATGAATGGGCTAAAGCCCAATCCTATTGAAATAAATTCTATCACTATGCTATTTTATACAATTCAACTTCCAATTCTTTTATCGCCTCCAAATACTTATCCCTACTTCCAAACTCTTTTATAATTTCGGTCAACGAACCAAATTCATTCATTGGTGGAACACTAAGTACCGACATGCTTTCAATATTTTCTATTCCTTCATCGGCATATTTATCCAGCAATGCTTCGAGTACTTTACGGGCTTGGTCGCCATATTTCGTAAAGTAGTTTCGTTTCTTCACATTATTGGCACGTTCTTTACGAGTCAAAGGAGGCTGGTTGTAAGCAAGATAACATATTAAATCAAATAAATCTACTTCTTTGTCAACTGCTTCATACAAAGCATCCACCAAAACACCTTGCATAGTAAGTTCATGAATAATGGCTTCCTTTTTATCGGCATCCGACCATGTTGTAAAGAATTCATTCAAAGTACCATATTTACCTGTAATAATTTCGCGGGTATGGTCTCTCAGGCTCACTGTTATGGGTCTGCCGTGTTGGTCGAAATACAATTCGCGACTTATTAGAATTGCCACATTTACACCATTTACAAACACTTTTTCACGAGGTGAGTGAACTACAGTTTCAGGCGTTCGTGGCTCAACATAAGGCTTTGCAGGTTCTACGAGTTCAAGTTCATCGCCGGTTTCATTATCAATAACAGGCTCATCTATATTTTTTTCTTCATCAATTACATCGCTCAAATCTACATCTTCGGTAATTGGTTTTATCCGTATTGGTTCTCCGTCAAAAGCAGTATCGGCAAACAAATCGGTTGCATTTCTAAAATCCAATATGGTAAAGTATAGTTTTCCATATTCTTCATTGATACGTGTACCACGCCCAATAATTTGTTTGAACTTGGTCATCGAATTGATATTGGCATCCAGAACTATTACTTTACAAGTTTGGGCATCAACACCAGTTGTCATTAATTCGGAAGTGGTGGCAATTACAGGATACCTTTCGGCAGGATTAATAAAATTATCAAGTTCGCGCTTGCCCTCATCGTTATCTCCCGTTATTTGCATGATGTATTTATAATTCTCTGCCACCAAATCAGGATTGTGTCTTGCCAAAGCAGTTCGCATCCGTTCTGCATGGTCAATGTCCACACAAAACACAATGGTTTTTGCAAAACGGTCATAACCTTTCAGAAACTCAGTGAGTTTATGAGCCACAATATCCGTACGTTCTTCAATAACAAGGTTCTTATCAAAATCTTTTCGGTTATAAATGCGGTCTTCAACCTCATTTCCATCTTTGTCAATTTTGCCTTGTTCTGGTCGCCAACCTTCAGCATCTACGTTCAGCGCCACCCGAATAACCCTATAGGGTGCAAGAAATCCATCATCAATGCCTTGCTTCAAAGAATAAGTATAAATGGGGTCACCAAAATACTCCGAATTGCTGGCAGTATCTGTTTCCTTTGGTGTAGCCGTCATACCAATATGGGTTGCTTTTTTAAAATAAGTCAATATCTCACGCCAGCTGCTATCATCCTTTGCACTACCACGGTGGCACTCGTCAATCACTATTAAATCAAAGAAATCTTTAGAGAATTGTTTATAGACATTGGCGGCATCGTCAGTTCCCGAAAGTCCCTGATACAATGCCAAATACACTTCAAAGCTTTTATCAATTTGCCTGTGTTTTACCACCGTCATTTTATCTTTGAAATGTCGGAAGTCACCACGTCTTGTTTGGTCGATCAGTGAATTGCGGTCAGCCAAAAAGAGTATTCGTTTTTTGGCTCCACTTTTCCATAACCTATGAATAATCTGAAAAGCAGTGTATGTTTTTCCTGTTCCAGTGGCCATTACCAACAGAATCCTATTCTGTCCACTTGCAATGGCTTCCACTGTACGGTTTACGGCAATTTGTTGGTAATATCTTGGGTTTCGACCCGAACCGTCGAAGAAGTAATCTTGCGAGGCTACTTTTTCGGCTTCTGGCGATTCAATTCCTTTGTAGATTTTATATTTCTCCCAAAGTTTTTCGGGTGAAGGAAAGTCTTCAATATTTATCTCTGTTTCAATGTTTCCATCAGTGGCTGTGCGGTCATGAAACAAAAAACCATCGCCATTGCTACTAAAAACACATGGGATATCTAATATTTTGGCATAATCCAACGCTTGTTGAATTCCCGACCTCACAGAATGTTTATTGTCTTTTGCCTCGATAATGGCAATAGGGATATTGGGCTTGTAATAAAGTATGTAATCGGCTCGCTTTCGTTTACCACGGGCGGTAAGTTTACCTCGAACATAAATTCTACCATCAGTAAATGAAACTTCTTCCAATAATTGTGTATGTAAATTCCAACCAGCCTTTTTTATTGCTGGGGTAATAAACTTTGAACAGATATCACGTTCCGATAAAGATTTTTTGTCCATTTTACAAAGATTATTAGCTTGTTTTTTTCAAAGTCCAAAACTACAAAAAACAATTCACATTTACTGCTTATTTGTTAAAATTATTTTGGTTTGTTTTGAGTTAAATTTTTTGGCATAAAAAATCCCATATCAGAACTTTTGCGCATTTATTCAACACGCTCAATTCTTTATGGGAGACATCCAATTGCTGAGAAATATTTTAATCTCTAAAGCTATGTTATTAAGATGATAATCAAACAATTAAAGTTATACGTTCACACGTAATTTCCGGTCAAGAACTTGGCAGGGTCAAAAGTAGAAATAAATAGTTAGAAATGCAATAGATTGTGAAAAATTAATGCATGAAAACAATCAAGTGACAAATATTTGTTTATCACTGGTGAGTATTATCATGGCTTATATATTGATTTTGAGCTTTATTGTTTCTCCAGTTCTTGAGTGATATATTCTTTCAATTCCTTTTCGGAAGGGAGTTCTACGAGGTATTTCTGTACAAATATATTTTGATCCAGCCCACCAGTAGCATATTTCACCTGTGTATTCCCTTTTTCGGTACAAAGCAACAGGCCGATGGGCGGATTGTCATCTTGCGTCATTACTTCGTGTTTAAAGTAATTCAGATACATATTGAGTTGCGATGCATTTTCGTGTTTGAACTTATCCATTTTCAGGTCAACCACAATATGACATTTCAGAATGCGGTGGTAGAAAAGCAAATCGACAAAGAAATAATCATTGTCAATAAGTATTCGTTTCTGTCGGGCTTCGAAACAAAATCCATGTCCCATTTCCAATAAAAACAATTGCAGGTGGTCCAGAATAGCTTGTTCCAAATCGGTTTCGGTAACTAATGCCCGGTCGTTAAGTCCCAAAAACTCCAGCGCAATGGGTGTGTTTATTATATCGCGTGGTTGCAGTTGCACCGCTTTTTGATTTGCCAAATCCGAAAGAGCTGCTTTGTTTTGCGACAGACCGCTACGCTCAAAGTAGAGCGAGTTGATTTGTCGTTCGAGTTCTGAAACTGACCAATTGCCTTTTATACATTCCATTTCGTAAAATGCACGCTTGACAGGGTTCTCAAATTTAGAGATAGTCATCAAGTTCGAATAAGGTAAACGCTTAATTAATAGTGAGGAAGATACACCTTTGAATTTGGCGGACGGCATCCGCCATTTTTCAGTTTCCAATTTGGCGGACGGTGTCTGCCGAATTGACTCCAAGGTTTCGGCACTCGGCAAGTGCCGTTTTTCATCCTCCAATTCGGCGGTCGATAACTGCCAAATTGATACATCTTCATCAATATTTGGAATCTGTTTGATTGTATCTAAAGGCAGTAGATTTGTAATTTCAAGACCTAATTGTGGATAGGCAATATAAAATTGACGAAACTCACGAAACCGACGACTTGTAAGTCCTTTAGTATTGAGCCTTTTTTCTAAGTTTATCAAGAGTTTTTCTCCATATTGAGCACGGTCATTTCCATTTTGTTCGAATTCAACAATGTAATAACCAAACAGCCAGTTGCGAATAGTTAAGCCCGTGTTTATGGCATGGGCGGTGGATTGTTGCAATGCCGTTTGAACGGATTGTATTTGCCGGATAAGAGATTCAAAATTAACAGACATGGTATTTGGGGTTAAATCATTTATATCTTTCTATACGACAAAATTACAAAAAAAACTAATCACATTTTAGACTAATCTATAAAAATGTATTGAGTTGATTGTATTTACGAATAAAAAAAAGCAGATATCTGTCTGACAAATACCTGCTTTCTATTAATTTCAATTTTAGCGATTATTTCAACCCTCTTTTCTTGAGTAATGCATCCGGATTGGGGTCTTTGCCACGGAAAGTGCGGTAAAGTGTCATTGGGTCTTCCGAATCGCCTTTTTCTAATATGTTTTTGCGGAATGCTGTAGCTCGTTCTTGATTGTAGATATCGCCAGTTTCTACAAACGATTGGTAAGCATCGGCATCCAATACTTCGGCCCATGTATAGCTGTAATAGCCAGCCGAATATCCACCACCCATTACGTGATTAAAATAGGTACTGCGATAACGTACAATAATTTCG
>JAIFKX010000238.1 GCA_020049335.1 Paludibacter sp.
AATATGTCTTAGCCCCCTTTGGGGGTTGGGGGTCAACAAACTAGTATATTTTATTATTTCATTTTTAAAATATTTTCCTTAACTTGACGGCTATGCCCCATTTGGGGGTTGGGGGTCGTAATATAATAATATTTTATTTTTTCTTATATCTCAAAATAGTATGTCCGTCAATTTGTATGTTCGAATCGGGAATTTGTTGTAAAACTGGTGCTGCAATTCCTTCTCCAATTTCCTGTTCCGAAACTTCGATATGCGCTTCGTCCCAGTAAGCTTTTTCGATAAAACTGTTTAACAACTTACTTCCTCCTTCCACCAAAACCGAATGTATCAGGTTGTCGAACAGAGCTTTGAGCAATGAATCGAGAACGTTTTCATCAAACTTAATATTTATAAAACGTAAATTCTCCTTGTTTGGTTTTTCTTTTTCGGTAAAAATAATTGTTGAATGCTGTCCGTCCATCAATAAATAGTCTTCGGGTATACGCCCCTGACGGTCTAACGCAATACGCATTGGATTTTTACCCGACCAATAGCGCACAGTAAGCGATGGATTGTCTAAAATAACTGTATTTGTACTTACTAAAATGGCTTGATTTTCGGCTCGCATTTTATGTGTAAGCTGTCGGGTTAACTCATTGGATATTTGTAATGGATTTTCTTCTTTGCTCAAACGAATTTTATCTATATATCCATCTTTTGTTTGCGCCCATTTAAGTAAAATGTATGGTCGTTTTGCGCGTTGAAATATAAAGAATCGTTTATTTAGTTCATTACAAGCTTCTTCGAGTACCCCAACTGTAACTTCTATGCCGGCATCCTGCAAAATTTTAACGCCTCGCCCCGAAACCTTCGGATTTGGGTCTAATGTGCCAATAACAACGCGCGGAATGCCACTTTTTACAATCAAGTGCGCACATGGTGGCGTTTTACCAAAATGTGAGCAAGGTTCAAGATTAACGTACAAAGTTGCCGATTTCAGCAAGGTTTTATCCTGAACAGAATTTATGGCGTTGGGCTCCGCATGTGGTTGACCGTATTTTTTATGATAGCCTTCGCCAATAATAATATCATCGGTGACCAACACAGCGCCCACCATTGGGTTTGGAGCCACATTGCCGCCGCCAATTGCCGCCAATTGCAAACAGCGCTGAATATATATTTCGTTTGTAGACATTTTGTTGAAAAAAATGGTAAATAGTAACTGAAAAAATTGTAAATCTCTCTATCTTTGCATTTATGCAGAAAGCAAAAGAATATATCCGAACATCACTACAAGCTATTTATCCTGAAAATGAACTAAATAGTATTAGCAATTTGGTTATTGAAAAGATAACTGGATTTTCGCGTACTGAAATAATTCTTAACAAAAATACAAAAATTTCTGATAATCAACGATTATTACTCGAAAAATATGTTGAAGCAATGAAACAACACGCACCTGTGCAATATGTGTTGGGCGAAACGGAATTTTTCGGGCTGCCGTTTAAAGTAGATTCTAACGTGCTTATTCCCAGGCCCGAAACAGAAGAGTTGGTTGAGTGGATTCAATCGAGTCTTTCTATTGATTTAACCTACAAAATGCTCGATATTGGCACTGGAAGCGGATGTATTGCTATTGCACTCAAAAGTATTTTTCCGAAAAGTGATATCGCAGCTTTTGATATTTCGGAAGGTGCGTTGATTACAGCTCAAAATAATGCAGTGTTAAATGGTTGTGAGATAGAATTTTGTAAAGTGGATATTTTAAATCCACCCATATTTCAGCAAAAATGGGACATTATTGTTAGCAATCCGCCTTACATTCCCGAAGTAGAAAAGTCCAATATTTTACCCAATGTGTTGGAGTTCGAACCACACACTGCATTGTTTGTTCCAAATAATCGCCCCTTGCTTTTTTACGAAACCATCGCTTTTTTTTCCCTACAACACTTAAATTCCGGAGGCATGTTATTTTTCGAAATACATCGCGATTTTGGGATACAAATAGTTCAGCTTTTGGAAGAAATCGGGTTTGAAAATGTAATTTTACGAAAAGATTTATCGGGAAACGATCGAATGGTGCAAGCAAGTATAAAGTAATTGCCAACGCTCCAAACCACGGTTCGACGATGGTAGCTAATAATCTGCTCATATCTGCTAAATCAGAGTATTCCGTTTATTCGGAACGTCGAAATACTCCGCCCGCGGAACAATTCGCCACGAGCTCCGCATACGTGTGGAATTTCCGTACAATGCCGAAGCTACTGCTCGGCTGCGCCAAATACCCGACACCCGCTGGAGCCGGACAATGAAATGCTGGCATATACCGTACACAAAAGAGGCTTTTGCACAATTGAAAGAATTGTTTCCGGAGACCTCACCCCCGACCCCTCTCCTTGAGGAGAGGGGGGAAATACCACCCCCAACCACTTCAAAACCAGTTGTTATTGTAAAAAACGACAGGGCAATTGCAACTCAAATTGGGGAAGTAAACAAGGAAGAAGTAAAAAAAGTATTGATTCTAAAAAAAACGGAACCAACAATTTCCATAAAACCTGAACAAGCTCCTAAAGAAGCTCAAATTATTCCGAAACAAAAAACGGAGGAAATAAAATCAGACATTCGTGTTAGCATTTATCCCAAAATAATTGAGCTGAAAATTCCTAAAGACGAAGCTGATATTCAGTTTATTCGTTCGTTTAAATATGCCAAATGGAATACCAACCATTTTTGCTGGACTGTACCAAATTATGGACGAAATGCCGATTTGCTGAAATCCTATTTTAGCAAAAAAGATGCAGAAATTATTAATATACAGGCGCCGCATGCTGTAGAGACGCGACATGCTGTAGAAACGCGGCATGCCACGTCTCTACAACCCGAATTTACTAAAACTGACTTTTTGGTAATAAACACTTCGAACCGGTCGTTGCGTTTGTACTTTGTGTATAATATTGAAATAAGCAAACAGCTGAAAAAAGTACCGATGTGTGTTTGGAATAGCGACCGACGTTGCTGGGAAATGCCATATTCGGAAAAATACTTGGATGAAGTAAAACAAATTGCAGCACAGTTTGTATTGAGATTCGTCTATTACGAAGAGAAAAAACTAAAAGTATTGCCTCGAAAATCGAAACACGACATTGAAAATTACCGCACTTGTCCACAAAACTATGTAAACAAACTTACCGAATTGCGATACAGTCAAAATACCATTGATGTGTACACCGACATGTTTACAGAGTTTATTAATCATTACGAAGATACAGCAATTGATGATATAACCGAACCAATGATAATGGACTTTTTGCTGTACTTAGTGAACACCCGTCATGTTTCCACTTCATACCAAAACCAAAGCATTAATTCCATTAAGTTCTATTACGAACGTGTGATGGGTGGAAAACGCAAAGTATATAACATAAATCGCCCAAGGGAGGAACAATACCTGCCTGAAGTGCTTAGCAACGAAGAGATTACAGCCATACTGAATGCTACTGAAAATTTGAAGCATAAGGCAATATTAATGACAACGTATTCGGCAGGTTTGCGCATAAGTGAAGTTATCAATCTCAAGATTAAAGATATAGACAGTAAAAGAATGCAGATTCGTGTGGAACAGGGAAAAGGAAAAAAAGACCGCTATACACTACTCAGTAATAAAGCATTAGAAGTACTTAGGAAATATGTGGCACAATATAAACCCAAAGAATGGCTATTTGAAGGTAAAGAAGGGGAGCGATATGCACCCAGAACAATTCAAGAAATATTGAAAAAATCGGTCGAGAAAACAAACATAAAAAAAAGGGTTACCATGCACACGCTAAGACATTCATTCGCAACACACCTACTCGAAGCAGGAACTGATTTGCGCTATATACAAAGTTTGCTTGGGCATGCAAACAGTAAAACAACGGAGATATACACCCATATTACAACAAAAGGATTTGATCAAATAAAAAGTCCGTTAGATAATTTAGAAATTTAATAGCAATTTTTTGCGAAAATTATTGAAATAAATTTTATCTTTGCAAATCAACTTATTAAACAACTAAATATAAGCAAAAAAGAAATTCCGATATGCGCTACGAATTAAAAAACATGTATTTATTTATTCCCCTGAATATTAATAATTTAAATACATTTTGTTTAGTAGATAAGGCGAATATATGCGCTATTGCACCTCGCATACAGGAATTTGAATAGCGCATATATTGATGTTAGCAAACATGCATATAAAAAAAAGAAAGACAGAAAAACACATGGAAATATCCGAACATCCATTAAAAAAAAGTAGGAAGTGGAAGCCGAAAAACTTATGAGTAGGCAAAAAAAATGAAAAAAAAGAATCTTATGAAAAAGAATTTTTTTAAATTAGCTTTTGTTTTGGGAGTTTGCGTTATTATGACTTCTTGTTACACTGTTACGGCTACCATTGGTAGTGGTTCACAAACAGGAGAAAAAAAGGTTGGTCATAACCATTTCTTAATTGCAGGATTAGTTCCGGTTGGAATTGCGGATGTGAAAGAAATGGCTGGCGGTGCTAAGGATTATACAGTTACAGTAACTCATTCATTTGTTGATGGTTTACTTTCTGCAATTACTGGTGGTTTGTATACTCCAACTACAACCATTGTAAAAAAATAATTTATTTCTTAAGAGCGAATCAGAATATTCTGATTCGCTCTTACCTTGCTAAATTAACGAACAAACATCATGAAATACTTTCTTATTTCAATCTCTATCATTATTATTCTTTACTCGAGCTATTTAGCAATCAAATGCATTGAATTATTCAATAGTTTGACTGAATATGGAAAAGGATATCTTGCTGGCAGCATAATTCTGCTAACAATTGGAGTTTCTCTATTTATTTACTCTTTAAAGAAAATAAAACAAAAAAAATAAAATTCTATTTTCCCAACACAAAACAAATTATGAATAAAAGTAAAAAAGTTATCAGTTTTTCTTTGGCAGTAGTTATATTATTTGCTAGTTGCTCAAGCTCGACTATGATTGTCAGTAATCCTTCTAATGCAAAACTATATGTTGACGGTGAAATGGTGGGTCAAACTCCATATAGACACACAGACACAAAAATTGTGGGGAGCACCATCGATATAAGAATAGAAAAGGAAGGATTTAAACCTTTAATTACAGACATAACTAAAAATGAAGAAGCTGACATTGGTGCAATAATTGGTGGACTATTTGTTTGGGTACCTTTCCTTTGGACATTGAAATATAGTCCTTCGCATACCTATAATTTACAGCCACTTACA
>JAIFKX010000010.1:0-1332 GCA_020049335.1 Paludibacter sp.
AAATCTATTGTTCCGGCAAAGAAATTGCCATTACTATTTTTTCCAATAAATATTTCATAAGCATTCGATATATTTGCCGAAGGAGGCATAGCGCCGGTACTTGTTCCATTTGCCAAAATGCCATCGATATACACATTGGTGAGTCTTGTTTGACGATTGGTTTCTACAATTACATGGTGCCAGTTGCCATCGTTGATAGCCACAGCACCCGACTGACTAAAAATGGAAGCACCATTGTTCATCAAATCCAACTGAATACTGCCCGTATCATTCACGCTCAATTGGTAGCCATAACCGGTAGCACCAAATTTCGACAAAAGTGTTCCGCTGGTAATTCCCGGGATAGTTTTAAAATAGGCTTCCAAAATAGAATTGTTGGTAACCATATTCACACTGTTGCTCACCAAACTGCTGCTTGTGGCACTGCAATAGGTTTGCACACCATCGAAAACCAAGGCTGCATCGGCAAAATCCTCCAAAGCGCCTTTTACAAAACTTTCAGACGTCAAACCATAGCCTTTGAGGTTGTTTTTTGCAACATTTTTATAAGTTTCGCGGTTGGTAAAATCGCTGCTGAAATAGAAATTCTCACCTTTCAGAATGCTTGAATCTGCTTTGTGTTTCTGAAAATGCCATTCGCCCACCACGGCACTGAGTGGAAAAGGGGCAAAGAATTTCACGCCCTGGTCAATCACTTCGCTGGTAACAGTTGGACGATAATCGTTTTGTGCTGGATTTTCGAAAACCCTTGCTGAAGTTTCAAATCCAGTCTGTGACACATCTGCTTTATAGGAATTTAAACTAGAAATAAAACCATCGAGATAATGCCAAACTGAATTATTATCAAATCTACCCCTAAAATCACGCCCACTGCTGAAATTATTTGCAAACGATTCATAAGGAAGTCCTGTTGCTATTGCCGACTGCGAAAAAGTACTTCTACAACTATCAGCAACATTACCAAAAAAATAATTACGACCATCCATCGCTAAATTACCACCACCCGAACCGGTCAATGTTGCTGAATTGTAGGCAACATTATGCACCCACATATTGTAGTATCCTAGTACCTGATTGTAAGCTGCACCAGTTTTATTCCAGCCCGTGCCCTTTACAATATTATTAAATACATATTGTTTAAACGCACCATCGAAATAAAATGGATATCCCAAACTGGAAGTTGTACCATCGGTGTTGTATTTAAGGCCTTGTGCATCTTCTGAAATATTATTATATGTAAATACTGGGCCTCCTTGCCACGATTCGATGCCACCATAATCGTTCACCCCCTGCAAGGAATGGGCTACTTTGTTGTGATGAACAAATCCACGA
>JAIFKX010000010.1:1344-5882 GCA_020049335.1 Paludibacter sp.
CACTGCCTTTCCCCCAAGTTACGTTAATGCCACTTCCCCATGAATGTTCAATAATATTTCCTGCAATTTCGGCTTGCGAGCAGATAGCTCTAACGGCTGTAATACTGCTGTACCACCTCCCTAAATGTCGGGTTCCCGTTTCTACTATTTTATTTCGTAAGATAGAAATGTTGTTTGTTGCATCGGAATAATAGCAAAAATCGTCCATTGCATTCATTTCGTTATCCGAAACAACAATATTGCTGCCAGCGCCTGAAGCAACAATTCCACCATTTAAATACTGAAATTTACAGTTTTTTACAACCATATTTGAGCAGCTTGCCATTTTGATAGCAGGAATGCCTTCTTCGCCATAACGAACAGAGTTGTAGGTGGTAAACCCAAAAGTTAAACCGCTGATTTCGATGTTATTTTTAGCAGAAATAGTGATAAGCGTCGATTTTGAAGCTATTTCAACGATGGTAGAATTGGGGTCTTTGTCACCTTCTAAGCGTATAAATACTCTAGACCCGTCGTAATAATATTCACCAGGAACATCAAGCATGTAGGGTGTATTTTCGGTATAATATCGACCGTTTTTTCCCGCAAAATCGCGATCACTCACCGTAATTGATTTTGTTGCGGCATTATAACTATTAATCGATTGCTTCCAAAGGGTACACATCACTATAGCATTGTCTCCTTCGGTAGCCCACACATCACCGCCTGTGAAATAATTAGCTGGGAGTGTTAAATTTTTGGTGTCAGTAAATGTTGATCCAGACTTAGAAGTGACTGTCCACCATTTCTGCATGGGCTCGTTAGTTGTATCTTCAAAGTTCGGAGTGCGCGCCAAACGAACCCTATTAATACCCGTGGCAGTAACCTCGCACACCACTTTTGTTTGGTTTTCGAGTCCGCTTACGGTTTTGTACCACACCAAGTTGCCGTTTGGGATATTGGGCGAAACCGTTGTGCTTCCTTTTATCCAACCACCTGTTTGCTGCACCGAACCATAAATGGCCGCTTCACCAGTTCCCCAAGCGGGGTCGGAAGTGAGGCGAATAGGATTACCCACTGCACCCGATTCTTTGGCAGTAAGTGCGCCACGATAAATAACACCACGTTTGAAAATATAGGTCTGAATGCCCGATGTAGCAAGTGCAGTGCCAGTTGCTGCGGCATCCCAAGGATGATGTTTCCAAGCTGTGGAAGTTGATTGTCCATTGTTATTATCATTCCCGTCAATAAAATCGATATAGCGCACCGAACTTCCCACCACTAGCTGAAACGGTAGCGGTGCCCATTGCAAATCACCACCATGCAAAATCGTGGCATGAGGTGTTTCCCACGAATAAAGGGAAGCAGATTTTACTTTAGAAGGACTTAGTTCGTCTTTTGCCAAAACAGTTTGATAAACAAAAAGGAAAGCAACTCCAACGAAAATTGTGAGAATGTGATTTTTCATTATAGTTTCATTAGTAGATAATTATCCGCTACAAAATAATCCGTATTTTTTTATCTTTGTAATATACTTTTTCTACTTTGGATCTACTTTGGCTGATTAAAAAAAAATAAATCAATAATCAGAGACGATACTATAGATTTATTAATTTGATATTATCATATAAAATCTATCAATGTAAAATTACTAAGTTTTTAAAAAAGGAATTGTCTCAATTTTTCAATTCCCTCATTAAATTTTGATAGATTCTTTTCCTTCAATGTTTGGATATTTTTCAGTTTCCATTGTATTGCAGGAAAATTACCCAAATCACCAGCACAACATTTTTCCCAATCAGGACTACCACTTTCGAATGAAAGAAGAAATTCCCTGTCAGTATTTGTGAGGTTTTGATTGATTTTTTCTATTAATTCTTTTCGGGCAGTTTCAAAATCAGCATAATCAAATGGCATTTCAGACATTCCTTTAAATTGATTTTCAAGAGCTTGTTTCTGATTTATAGGATTCGGCTGCAAAGATTCAATAAGTGGCTTATCGCTTCCCAATAGATAGAAAATCAAACCATTTTTCACATCTGCAAATGATTTAATTTCCATATACTTATAATCAAAAAGGTCGCGTGGATGCTGACGACCCAATGCTGCAGCAATTTTGCCACCATATAACAATGAAAATGGTACTACTCTTGCAACACAACTCATTTTAAATTCCTCTTTAGCCTTTTCACAAAGCTCCTTTTCTTCGACTTCACCAATTATACCTCTTTTAGTTCCATTAACCTCAATTTTCACCATTGCATTGCCTTGTGTACACAACAACTTCCATATTGCCGGTTTATGAATTACCCTAATACCCGGAATGGCCTTTTCAATCAATTGTTTTAAAGTAATAAGGTGATTGTTTATTTCTTGTAAACTTTCTTCTCTGTCTTTAATCGAAAGGTATGTTAAGTCAATATCAACAGAATAGCGAGGCATGTTTTTTACAAATAAATTTATAGCTGTACCTCCATGAACTGCAAAATCCGAAATTTTATAAACCAATGGCATAATCCGGATTAAAAGTGCAACTTGCTTTTTAAATATTTCATTCATATTCGTACAATTCTTTGGGTATGGTTATCATATATTCAGGCAGATAAACCCCGTTATCGACTAATTTATGTTTGCCCGTTCCTATGTCAACTTTGCTAATATCTAAGCGATTAAACCAGTCATGACCGGCTTTCTTGGCCATATACAAGAATAATCGCTTGATTTTTATATTGTCCGTATTTTCTAACAATTGTTGCACAACTTCAACTCTCAACGTTGTCAATTGTTCCATGATGTAAAATAAATCTATATATACATATTGATTCGGAGCCAACAACAGGCATTCAAGAAATGCTTGTTCGGGTACAGATATGAGGGTTTTAACGCTCCCTTTATTCAAAGTTATCAATTGCGGTTTAAGGAATGTTTTCGTTGAAAAGAATTTGAATTCATATTCAAAATCATATTTTTTCATCCAATCCGGAACTTCATCCTCTTGTGAATGGCCTATTATTAGAACTGGTTTTCCCATTGGAACATAGTGGTTAAATCCAGACAATTCTAATGCTGAATGAGCACCTACGTAAAAACCTTTGTTCACTTGATTATTGTAACTTGATATTGCTGCAAAAGAAGTCGGTTTATCTTCTGTTCTATACATTACACCTTTTGATAATGCAGAAAACCAACCAGACTTGCGATATTGCTGCATTAATTGGTCTGAGTATCCATTTTTTTTCAACCAAGAGGAGAACAACAATCCTCCTGGATGCCAATATTGCAAAAGCTGGTTTAATTTATCCTTGTTTTCTATATTCATACTATATAACTAGCGTTTATATTCAACTGCAAAAATATAGTATTTAATCAGTTGAAACAAATTTTTCTTGACTAATTTAAGTAATTGTATTGAATATGGTTGAATTATTCTGCTAATTCTATATTTAAACTATATTTTACACTGAACAATTCAACTTTGCAAGCAAGTTACCTTAGCGACGAACATTCAAACAAATAAATAAAATCCCCACACAAATTTAATTTTTAAATTTATGTGAGGATTTTTGTCAAACCTATTGATGAATCAAATTAAAATCAATCCACCGTAAAATTTATTACTTAATCAACTATTTTTTCTACTTCTGATACTTTGACTCAAAGCTATAGTTTCCACTCACAGCTTGATATACCGAATAACCATTTTTCATTTCCACAAATGTAAGACCAGTTGCATTTTCGGCTGCCATTCCACTTTCAAGTACCGGTTTTTTCTCTAACGAAGGCACATAAATTAACGCGCTACTGTTGGCAGGAACGGTTACATTGAGCTTAAATTTAGTTCCTTCAATGTGCCAATCGCTCACAATTCTACCCACCAACGCATCATAATGTCCTTTGGCATAAGTTAAATCGCCCGTAGGTTGTGGTTTAATTTCAAATTTTGTAAAGCTTGGCGCCAAGGGATTTATGCCCAAAAGCGAACGGTAAAACCACTCAGTAATAGAGCCAAACATTGGGTGATTCTGCGAATCAACCAAATCGGGATATACCCAGTTTTCGTACAGCGTAGTGGCACCGTTGGCAAGCATATTGCCCCAACCTGGAAATTCCCGTTGGTTGGCTATAGTATAAGCCACATCGTTGCGGTTTTCGGTACGGAAAAAATCGAAAATAAATTTGGTGGCAAAAATACCGGTTGATAAATGCCCTTTATGCTTGTTGAAAATTTCGAGGTACAAATGATCAATAGCAGCTTTTCGTTCGTTATCGGGTACTAGATTGTAATAAAGCGCAATAAGCTGAGCCGCTTGCGTACCGTTATCGAACACTCCAGTGCCAAGTTTTAAAAATCGAGTTACAAAAGCAGCTTTAATATCATTGGCAAGTAGTGTATATTTAGCCAAATCATCGGTTTTATTCAGTTTTTTAGCAAACTCCATTAGTATAATCACATGATGGTAATAGAAGGCAGTAGCGGAAAGTGCAACGGGTTTTTTATCCAAACTGGCATGGTCGGCAATACATCTTTCCACAATGTGAGATGGAGTAACAGAATGCAT
>JAIFKX010000036.1 GCA_020049335.1 Paludibacter sp.
ATTGAAGAATCCGGTTGATTTTATGCGGTCCCGTTCGGACGGGATGTCCACTTCGTTACCATACGCGAAGGGAGGTTGTTTTTCCGGGGAAACAATTCATGATAGAAAAATACCTAAATCAATTCACAATGCATAATGCACAATGCATAATTAAAGAAGAAGAAAGCCAAACTTCGGCAAATACATTAACCTGGGCGAAAATTAAAAAGAAAATATGCATTATGTTATCGGCTCTGCCGCTTGGCTTTGCCAAGAATTATAAATTACGCATTAAATATTGGTGGTTGTGGTATCCGTATAGATGGTGGGTTGCCCTGCGGGCGGTTTTAAAGTTAATAAAGTTATAAGGTTTCTCGGCAGGGCCTAGAATAGTGAAACGGGTTGTATGCTTCACTACCATTAGAGGTAAAGATAGAACAAAATAAAAAATCAGTTTGTTATAGAACTAAAATTATATGTATATTTGCATTGTAAAACCTACAAAATATCAAATAAATGAATGCAATAAAACTGCCTCTATCAAATGTTCAGGTTGAATTAATGAAAATATATTCAACTAATATCTCAGAACCTGAACTACATGAACTTAAAAATCTATTGGCTCAATTCTATGCTAAAAAATCGATAGAAAATGCCAATGAAGTATGGAAAAAAAATAATCTTTCGAATGAAACCATGGATTCTTGGTTAAATGAAAAGTCATAGAATACTAAACATAGTTTTAGATACCAATATTCTGTTAGTTTCAATTTCAGAATACTCAAAGTATCATTGGATTTTTCGTCAGTTGGTCGATAAAAGATTTAATTTGTTTATAACTAATGAGATATTGACTGAATACGAGGAAATTATTGCGCAAAAATACAATATTGAAACAGCAAAAGCTGTCGTCAGAATGCTTTTAGAGTTAGAAAATGTTTGGCTTTGTACAATTTATTATAAATATAACCTAATTACCGACGATCCGGATGATGATAAGTTTGTTGATGCAGCCTTAGCTGGCAATTGTGATTTTATTGTAACAAATGACAAGCATTTTAATATTCTAAAATCAATAGATTTCCCCCACATTAACATAATTAATATTGAGGAGTTTAAAGAACTTTTTTAATTCATGTTTAATCAATTTCTAACATTCCTAAAAACGAGTTTTCAGGCATCGTTTTGAATCCAAATGTATTAAACACAATTTTGCGGATACTGTTTTCATGTATTTGGTTATGGTTAATCATTATTACAATGCTCCACTTCCTAGTTATTTGGTACAGAAATATCAACACGAACTTACCGAAGACGATAAGCAACGGTTTATAAATCATCTCTCAGGTGCTGGCAATGAATTTATCGGGCGTGGTGCTCCCCAAAGTGCTACAGCTACACATCTATTACATTTAAAACAATTGAAGAATCCGGTTGATTTTCTGCGGTCCCGTTCAAACGGGATGTCCACTTCGTTACCATATATGAAGGGAGGTTGTTTTTCCGGGGAAGAAGTTTATGGTGGAGAAATATGACCCCCAGCCTCCGTCAGTGGACGGACAAACTCTAAAGGGGGGCAAGAATAAGAGAGGGTCGGGTTCCCCTTTAGGGGTTGGGGTAGATTTTGGTGGTTTTGGTATCCGTATAGGTATTATTGTGGGTTGAGAGGGCTTTGGTTGGTGATAACGAGAAAGACGGAGGAGAAGAAAACCTCTCCCCAGCCCTCTCGACCTCACCCCCAGCCCCTCTCCTTGAGGCGAGGGGAGCAAGAGAGGGAGACTGCAAAACTGCAAAAGTAGGCAAACTTAGAAGTGTCAAAAAAAAAGAAAAATGCGATAACAGTTGATTTTGGTGGGAAAAATATATAACTTTGCAAGCGGATATAAACTATCCCGATAGCTATCGGGAAAAACAGAGAAAATATGATACATACAGTAAGAATTGATGATAATACACGAAATGGAAAGAAGCTTATAGCCGAAATTCAGCGTTACAAAAAAGGCGTTGAGATTGATAATCCGGCAAAGTCAGGCATAGTACCCGAAGGTTACGTAACCGGAAATGATTTTGAAATGATGGTTAAAGAAAATATTCAGGTATATTGTAAAGAGCATGGTATTATATAGTAAGGCCTCAATTGAAAATTTGTCAGAAATATTGATTGGCTTAATAAACTGGCCAAGACATCCACTATCTGTTGAACATGCCGAGAAATATGTAACCGAAATAAGATTTGTATGTGATGAATTAGATAGTAAAATATTTCACTTTAACACGCAGTTTACACTCCATAAAAGTTTCGGAAATAAAGTACACACGTACCGAAAAAGCAAACAAACGAGCTGGTATATTATTTACAATCTTGATAGGCATGGAAATGTTTATATTCAGCGCATACTCTCAAATCATACAACAACCATTGAATAAAGACATTAACTTTCAATTGTCGCAAATTTTGCGATAGTTGGGTTGCACCGGTAATATTCTGATTTTTCCATTTTCAGTAATAATGAGTAAAAGAACTTACCGAAGACGATAAACAACGGTTTATAAATCATCTTTCAGGTGCTTGGAATTCGTTTATTGGGCGTGGTGCTCCCACAAGCGGCACAGCTACACATCTATTACATTTAAAAGCATTAAAGAATCCTGTGGATTTTCTGCGGTCCCGTTCGGACGGGATGTCCACTTCGTTACCATACGTGAAGGGAGTTGTTTTTCCGGGGAAGGAGTTTATGGTGGGTAAATATGACCCCCAACCCCTAAAGGGGAGTAAGAATAAAAGAGGGTCGGGTTCCCCTTTAGAGTTTGTACGTCCACTGACGGAGGTTAGGGGTAGATTTTGGTGGTTGTGGTATCCGTATAGATATTATTGTGGGTTGAGAGGGCTTTGGTTGGTGATAACGGGTACTTCGACAAGCTCAGTAACCAGTACTGAGGAGAAGAAAATTTGAACCACATAAGTCACATTAGAAAGAACATTATAAGAATTTAGGGCACATTAGGTAATACCTGAAGGTATTTTTGGGTAGATATTCGCTACCGTTGCACGGCATGTTCCATCGGCTCTGCCAGTAGACTGCCTGTCCGACCACCGGCGGAGACAAGTTCTGCCAAAAATGCTAAACATCTATCATCAACATTCCCGAAAGCTTTCGGGACACATCGAGCTCTCTTGTTTTTTGAGTCCGTTTTTTACGGGATCTTCGTTGCACTACGATTTGTGGCGTGAATGTAATTTATTAAAAACGAAATGTTATTATGACGAAAACATTAATCCAAAAAATATCTAATTATTTTGCTAACCAACCAATTGAAAAAGCTTGGTTGTTTGGTTCGTATGCGCGTAGTGAGCAAACAAGAAAAAGCGATTTAGATATTTTAGTAAGTTTTAGTGAAGGCTCAAAAATAAATTTATTCAAGTATATTCACATTGTAAATGATTTGAAGCAAATAACCGGCAAAAAGATTGACTTAGTAGAAGCTGGTCAATTAAAAACTTTTGCCCAAGAAAGTGCTGAGAATGATAAAATTTTGATTTATGAGAGAAAAACCACGTGATAAAGAAAGACTATTGCATATTATTGAATCCATAGATAATATTAACGAATTTATTGAAGGTAAATCATTTGAAACATATAGAAATGATAAAATTCTTCGATTTGCAATAATAAAGAATTTGGAAATAATTGGAGAAGCAGCCTATTTATTGACCAAAGATTTCAAGCACAATAATCATGAAGTTGAGTGGAAGGAAATGATAGGAATGCGCCACATTTTGGTTCACGGGTATTATCAAATAAAAGATGAAATAATTTGGGAAACCATTGCAAATGAATTAATGCCATTAAAGGAAAAAGTATTGGCTTTGCTTGCAAAGTTTTAGTTGCTTGATTTTTTTGATTTTCTATTTTTGGTTTTGAAAGTTAGGTTGCTCACTGCTAAATCAAATTTAACACTCCTTCTACCCGATTATCTCTACGAAGCTTAAAGGCATACGTTTACTGATTACGATAGGGATTTGTTTTACAAACACTTAACGGGTTATGATTTTGCAGCTGATAGAGATAACTCCGCTGTACCTGTGCACTTCCGTAATATCAAACATATTAAAAATCCACTGTTAAAACTGCGGTATCCCGTTCGGACGGGATGTTCACTTCGTTACCATGTGCCGGGAGGTTGTATTTCTGAGTAAGGCGTTTATGATAGAAAAATACGGATTGGGGGAAGTTAGCAGTCCCGATTCTCGGGATTTCGGAATACTCCATTTGCAGTCGGCAGTTTGCAGTGAGGGGGAAGTGGGCAGTTCGCAGTGGGCAGTTTGCAGTGAAGAAGAAGAGAAAAAGAACTGGAAACTGCAAACTGGAAACTGGAAACTAAAATATTGGTGGTTATGGTATCCATATAGATGGTATAGTGGGTTAAAAGGGTTTTGGTTGGTGATAACGGGTACTTCGACAAGCTCAGTAACCAAGAAATAACCACATAACTTGTCTCCGCGGGTGGTCGGACAGGCAGTCCACTGACGGAAGGCACATAAGTTTTACCAAAACATTGTTATACTTTATTAAGCATTATTAATCATAAATTGATTGACGTGTACCAACTTTGATTATTTCGACTATTAGGACATTATCATTAATAGTATATATAACACGGTAATTTCCAACACGTATACGGTATATGTCATCATACCCAACTAATTTTTTACAACCCGATGGTCGTGGGTCAAATTCCAACTTTTTTAATTTTGCAGTGATAAGAAGATAATAATTGTTAGGTATCTTATCTAATTGTTTTTCGGCTGTTTTAGTTACTTTGACCTGATACATTATTTGATGTGTCTTTTTTTATTCTGCTTTTGTATCAATTCATCTAAAGTAATTGTTTCGCCTCCACGTAAACTTTCGGCTTCCATACCATCCAAAAAATCTTCTAATTGTTCGTTATTACCGTAACGTTTTAAATCAATGCGTACATGCGTTGCTACCCCACGAACGTTTTTTTCATATTTGATTCCAGCTATTGGCATAATATTAATCCTTTCTTTTGGTTTTATAAATAACACTACAAAGATAATTATTGTTTTGTAAAATCAAACATCTGAATACGCAAATTTTTGTTTGAAATGCGATGTAGCTGAATTGCGCATCAAACACTGTTAAATGAGGATGTTGAGTGATATAGATATACTCGTACAGAAAGAAGATGGGCATCGTTGCTTAGAAGTACTAAAACAAGCCAGCTATGTAACTATTCAGGATTATACGGTTGATGAATTTGTAGATATGAAGTCGCAGAATCATTTTAATCCCCCTCTTCCGTAACGAAGTAATGGTAGAAATCCATATCCGCCTGCAAAACACCCGCGAGATTTACCAACAAAACCTAAAAGAGGTGTGGCGGGATGCGGTTCCCGTAGAGACGCCATGCCTGGCGTCTGATGTAGAGACGCGCCATGCCTGGCGTCTGATGTAGAGACGCGGCATGCCACGTCTGTACAATCGTAAAATGCCACATTTGTACATTATAAGAATTTAGGGCACATTAGGTAATACCTGAAGGTATTTTTTTGGGTATGATGTTCGCTACCGTTGCACGGCCTGTCCGACCCATCGAGCTCTCTTGTTTTTTGAGTTGGAATATATTATCTTTGTAAATTAATTAATATGTATTTATGTCTATCGAAAAAGCTATTTTACCAATAAAAATCAACGAATTAGTATCATTAATATCAACTAAAAAGAAACTTGATTTTGCTGATGCTATGAGCTATCTTTACACATCAAATTTTTATAAAAAATTATTTGATGCTAAAAGTAAATGGTGGTATATGAGTGGGTTAAATTTATACAAGGAATTAGAAAAGGAAAAGCATAAACTTCAACAAACAGATAATCAGTTTAAAAAAGAAAAAATGTTATCTATTTTCTGTGTTGAAAATTATAGAGTATTAAAAAAAATGGAGGCAGTTGAAGTACATGCACTATTTAAAAAACTTGACGTTTATGGTTTCCTTACAACTAACTATGATGTTTTACACTCCCAAGGTGAAGAATACATATTGAATGAAATTAGTGCTTACATTAAAAACCATAATCAATAATGATACTCTATCACGGTTCCACAGTAAAAGTTGAAAATCCACATTTGACAAAATGTCGTTCAAATACGGATTTTGGTAGAGGTTTTTACACCACTACTAGTCAAGAACAAGCTGAGAAATGGGCGAGATTAAAACAACAAAGAGAATCTTCAGTTAAAGCTGTAGTTTCGATTTATGAAATAGACGAAATTTTATTTGACCAGTCTGACATCTACGAAGTATTACAATTTACACAGGCAAATAAAGATTGGTTAGATTTTGTATATGCAAACCGCAAAGGGTTAAAATCTAAATTTTACGATATTGTGTTTGGTCCTGTTGCCAACGATCGGTTATTTGCTACAATATCTTTATATGAAGAGGGTATCTTAACCGCAGATGCCGCTATTGAACAATTGAAGACTTACCTGCTGTTTAATCAAATTTCATTTCATTCACAAAAAGTTATTGACTTATTATTCTATAAGAATTCAATAAAAATATAATTTTTTTCTTACCGAAGACGATAAACAACGGTTTATAAATCATCTCTCAGGCACAGGTAATGCGTTTATCGGGCGTGGTGCTCCCACGAGCGGCACAGCTACGCATCTATTACATTTAAAAGCATTGAAGAATCCGGTTGATTTTCTGCGGTCCCGTTCAAACGGGATGTCCACTTCGTTACCATACGTGAAGGGAGTTGTTTTTCCGGGGAA
>JAIFKX010000059.1 GCA_020049335.1 Paludibacter sp.
ATACTTTGGCTTAGTTGCGAGGACTTGGATGTTACATTGAGTTGTTATGGGGCAAAAGGTATTAAAACACCCAATATCGACCGTTTAGCGAACGAGGGTATCCGTTATACAAACGTTTATTCCACTACACCGGTTTCAGCACCAAGCAGGTCATCCATCATCACAGGAATGTACCCTGTGAGTATTGGCTCGCATAATATGCGTACTTCTACCAATGTGGTATATAAAGGGCCAGATGGAGAGCAATATGCTGCACATCAGGCTATAACCGGAAAAACAGGGCGTAATATACCTGCTTATTCCGTAGTGCCCCCTGAAAATGTAAAATGTTTTACCGAATACCTGAGAATGGCAGGTTATTACTGCACCAACAACGATAAGTGCGACTATCAGTTTTATCCGCCCTTTACTGCTTGGGACGAGAATGGCAAAACTGCCGATTATAAAAATCGACCTTCGGGGATGCCTTTTTTTGCTGTATTTAATCATGATGAAACACATGAGTCGCGTATGTTTATGAACGACAATCATCCATTATTGGTTCATCCTGATTCGGTGGTAGTACCTCCCTATTATCCCGACATTTCGGTAGTTAGAAAAGACCTTGCACGAAAATATTCAAATGTACTGGAATTAGATGCCAAAATAGGTGAATGGCTCGAACGGCTCGAACGGGAAGGTTTACTAGATAAAACAATTATATTTTTTTGGAGTGATCATGGAGGACCGTTGTTGCGTCAAAAAAGGGCAGTTGGTAATACAGGTTTGCATGTACCGCTTATTGTGCGGTTTCCCGACAAGCGACAAGCAGGCACGACTTGTAACGACCTTGTTTCGTTGATGGATTTAGGACCTACCGTACTTTCGCTGGCAGGCATAAAGCCTCCCGAATACATGCAGGGAAAACCGTTTCTGGGTAAATACCGTCCCGAATTTAAAAGAGAAGCCGTGTATGGTAGCGCCGACCGCTTCGATGAAGTGTATGATTTTTCCCGTTCGGTGATTGATGGTAATTTTTCATACATACGGAATTTTGAACCGGGGTTGCCATTGGTTTATCGCAATCAATACAGGGAGCAGATAAAGATGACTAAAGCACTGATAGAAATGGATAAAGATGGTACACTTACAGGAGATGCCGCCTATATATTTAGGGATACGCGCGAAGTTGAAGAACTCTATGATCTAAAAGCAGATCCTTATGAAGTACATAATCTCGCTGATATGCCTAAATACAGAACTCAATTGTTAAAAGTGAGGAAACTACTTGCTGACTGGCAATTGGATATTCATGACAAAGGTTTTATTGACGAATATAATCTGATTCAGCTTTTCTGGCCGAGCTTAATCCAACCTGTTACCGAAAATCCTGTAATAGAACAGGATAAAGAAACCATTAGTATTCTTTGTACAACGAAAGGTGCGTCGATAGGATATCAACTTAATGACCAGATAGGAACAGAGCGTTGGATGATTTATAATAAACCAATACGTTTAAAAGCCGAGGACCGTGTGGCAGTTAGAGCTCAAAGAATTGGTTATAAAATCAGTAAACCTGTATATTTTCAAAAAAAACAATAAAATCAAATTTAATAATTATAACTTATGAAACAAATGCGCTTCAACTTAGATGTTACAACAAAAAGCTTAATTTCTGTTGTGCTTTTTCTGTTCACCCTTCACGTAAAACCAATTCTTGCAGAGGAAAACATTCGGGTTTCTTCTCCAAACAACGAAATTTCTGTTGATATTACATTCCGCGAGAAAATATATTACACCGTTTCCTTTAAAAACGAACGTGTGATGGAAGCCTCTCCGCTTAGTCTGACAATTGACAATAAAATGCTTGGGGCAAATCCTAAACTAAAAAAATCGGCACTTACCAGCGTTGACCAAACCATCAACACTGTTTGGGGAAATCGCAGTGTGATTAAAGATCAATACAACCAACTTGTACTCGACTTTGATGGTAATTATTCGGTGGAATTTCGCGCTTATAATACTGGTGTGGCTTATCGTTTTGTAACGCGCCTGAAAGAAAAACAAGTGATTGTAAGCAACGAAGAAGTTAGTTTTCGATTCAATTTTGGTGTTGATGCTTGGCTAATGAAAGAAAAAAGTTACGAGTCAAACTATGGTAAAACCCGATTAGACGTCCAGGAAATGATAAATTTCAATAACAAAAAAAATAAAATTTATCTTCCTATTGTGATTCAACCAAAGCCTAATGTTAAAGTAGTAATTACCGAAGCCGGATTGTACGATTATCCTAGTTTGTTTCTCGATAGGGGTAACGATTATGAAAATTTTCTCAACGGTACCTTTGAAAAATATGCTCTGACGACCAGAACAGGTGGATTTAGTAATTACGCCCAATTGCCAGAGAAAGAGGCTGATTACATTGCAGTTACTTCAGGAAACAGAGAATATCCGTGGCGTGTATTGGTTGTGAGCGACGATGACCGGACTTTTGCCGACTGCGACATGGTTTACCAGCTTTCGAAACCCTGCGAACTGAAAGAAACCAATTGGATTAAACCCGGAAAAGTTGCCTGGGATTGGTGGCACGATTATGCTGTGGAGGGTAAAAACTTCAAAGGTGGAGTAAATACCGAAACATATTTATATCATATCGATTTTGCTGCAAAATACAACTTGGAATATATCTTAATTGATTGGCTCTGGACTGATAAATATGACTTGACATTGATAAACCCAGATGTTGATATAAAAAAAATAACGGCCTATGCCGAATCGAAAAATGTGAAAGTTATTGTTTGGTGTCCTGGACATACATTGCATCAACAGCTAGATAAAGCATTAGATTTATTTGCAAGTTATGGCATAGTTGGAGTGAAAGCTGATTTTTTTGGTAGAGAAGACCAAACGGGTATTAAAATGTACGAAGATATAGCACGCGCTACTGCCAAACGAAAAATGTTGATCGATTTTCATGGGGCAGCAAAACCCACCGGTTTGTCTCGAACTTTTCCAAACGTAATCAACTACGAAGCTGTGGCAGGCAATGAGTGGAATAAACTTAACGCAGATAAAATTAATGTAAATCACAAAGTAATGTTACCTTTTACTCGAGGATTGCAGGGACCAATGGACTTTACGCCTGGAGGAATGAGAAATATTTTATCCGGTCATCATGTTCGATTTACATTGCCTCTTGTTCTTGGTACACGTTCTAACGAAATGGCTTTATTTGTTATTTACAATGAGCCTTTGAAAATGCTTTGCGATGCTCCTTCGGTTTATGAGCGGGAGCCAGATATAACTAATTTTATTTCTAAAATTCCAACTACTTGGGATGATACTAAAATTCTTCAGGCTGAATTTGGCTCATATATAGTTTCAGCTAGAAAAACAGGAAAAAACTGGTACTTAGCTGCAATTACCGGTGAACATGCTAAAACCATTACGCTGGATTTTTCATTTATTGAACCCGGTAAATACAAAGCTACAATTTTAAAAGACGGACCAAACGCCGATAGAATCGGGACTGATTACGTTTGGGATTTTACTGAAATTACTGAAAAATCCACCCCAAAAATATCCATGGCAAGCGGTGGTGGCTTTGTTGTTTTTATTAAAAAAATTTAATACTGAAATTTATGAATTTACCGAAATCAGTCTTTTTAATATTGCTTACAGTAAGCATTTCCGTTAGTGCACAGAACAAAGAAAAAACCATAAACGAAGTACGTCACCGACAGGTGCATCTCGATTATCATACTTCGGAACTAATTCCGGCAATTGGTAATAAATTCAATAAGCAACAATGGCAAAATGCCCTTAAAGCCGGACATGTCGATCAGATTAATATTTTTGCCAAATGTCATCACAGTTGGAGTTATTACCCAACTAAAGTTGGTAAGATGCACCCGAATCTGACATTCGATTTGTTGCGTGCTCAAATTGATGCTTGTCATGAAATTGGCGTACGTTGCCCTATTTATTATACTGTGGGTTGGTCGGCAAACGATGCCGAAAATCACCCTGAATGGTGTGCACGCCAAAAGGATGGTTCGTACTTAGCTATGAACTGGGATTTTGATTCAAAACAGACCGACCGCAAACCTGATTATTCTTGGAAATGGTTATGCGCTGCTTCGGGTGGTGCGTATAATGAATATGTAAAAAAACAGGTAGCAGAAATTTGTCAAAACTATCCGGTTGATGGTTTTTGGTTCGATATTTATCATGTCGGAGATATTGGTTGTTACTGTTCTTCTTGTACTAAAAGAATGCAAAAGGAAGGTGTTGACATTAACGACGAAAAAGCTGTCCAAAAAAGCACTGCATTAGCTATAAAAGCTCACATGCAGGATCTTCGCAATCTGGTCGCAAAATATAATTCAAATGCGACAGCCTATTTTAATGCAACACCTCATGTGCGCGATACAGCCAGTTTCCTATATCGGTTGTACGATTTGAATACCCAACAGGAATTAGAAGATTTACCTACTGCCTGGGGAGGATATGATAAATTACCCTACGAAGCAAAATACCATTTAAGTCAGGGTAGCAAGATTATAGCCATGAGTGGTAAGTTTCACAAAGCATGGGGAGAGTTTGGCGGGTTTAAGCATCCCGATGCCATAAAATACGAGGCTGCGGCAATGATTTCGTATGGCGCGTCCTGCAATTTTGGTGACCAACTTCACCCTTCTGGTGAAATGGATATGGATACGTATAAAAATATTGGAGAAGCTTATAAATATGTTCAACAAATTGAAAAGTACGGGCCGGGGGGATTTCCGGTATCGAGATTAGGGATGTGGCTGACTTTGAAAAACGAGGCTGATTTGGGTGTTGTAAATATGCTTATTGAGATGCATTACGATTTTGTGATTGCAAACGAAGATAAATTAGATGCCTTGGAACTACTGATTATTCCAAGTCGCGCATGTTTATCAGAGAATCAGGCCACAAAAATTGCAAATTGGGTGAAAAAGGGAGGAAAATTAATTGTTTTTGGCGAAGGAGCTTTGAATAAAGATAAATCAAATTTCATTATTGATATTGGAGCTAATTACCTGGAAAAGTCTCCTTTTCAATTTGATTACACTGTTTTATCACCTGTAATAGGTAAAAACCTTGTGAAAAGTCCATTCCTGAATTATGAAGCTGCTTTGAGAATTATACCAACTGATGCTAAAGTTATAGCAAGCATTCGCGAACCTTATTTTAACCGAACATATCAGCATTACTCTAGCCACCGCGAAACTCCTTATCAACTTGAGGATGCTGAAACCCCAGCTATCATTCAAAAAGGCAATGTGATCTATTTTGCGCATCATCTCGATCAGCTTTATTACAATCATGCAGTGAGAATTCATCGCGATCTGGTAAAAAATGCCATTGATTTATTGTATGAAAAGCCAATCCTGAAAGTAGAGAACCTCCCAAGCTGTGGCAGGGTTAGTTTTCTCAAACAAGAAAACAACAAACGTTACATTGCGCATCTTTTATACGCACCGGCACTGCAAAGAGGTGAAGTAATGGTACTTGAAGATTTTGTTCCAATTTCGAATGTGCATTTGGAAATTGATGTGCCTGAAAAAGTAAAACGGATTTATCAGATACCGAGCAACAAAGAGATTAAATGGAAAATGGTTGGTGAAAAGATAGGTATTAATATCCCAACTTTTACAATGCACACCGGAATTGTAGTTGAATATAAATAAAAATTAGCTATGATATTAAAGTTACGGATTTTTTTAATACCGGCTTTTTTGCTAAGCTTTTCGTTGATAGCTCAAAAGCCAATACTACCCGATTTTCATGCCGATCCTTCAGCGCACGAATGGGACGGAAAATACTGGATTTATCCATCTACGGACGAACCAGGTAGTACATCGTGGAATCAGATGAGACGTTGGCAATGCTATTCTTCGGCAAATTTGGTTGATTGGAAACACGAAGGGGAAATTTTTAACCTCGATAGTATAAAATGGGCTGATAAGGCTGCTTTTGCTCCCGATTGCATGAAATGGAACTATAAATACTACTTTTTTTTCCCTGCCGGCTTTAATATAGGGGTAGCAGTTTCCAATCGTCCGAATGGCCCTTTTAGCGATGCATTAGGCAAGCCTCTGATTAAGAACAGAGAGGCAGGTATAGTGGCTTTTGATCCCTGCATTTTTATTGATACTGACAGTGTTCCTTACCTTTATTATGGTGGCTGGAAAACAGTGGGTGTTGTAAAACTTAACTCTGATTTAATATCCAGAGCCGATACAATTGTTAAGTTGAATCTTAAAGATTACGAAGAGGGTATTTGGGTTCACAAACGCAAAGGCATTTATTACTTTTCGTATCCGGCTCAGATAAATCGAAATGGGTTGGAAAAGCAGGTGCTTGTTTATTGCACCTCCAAGTCACCATTAGGTCCTTTTAAGTATCAAGGCGAATTTTTCGACAACAATTCCCGTAATTCACATCATTCTATTGTGCAATTTAGGAATAAGTGGTATTTGTTTTATCATATTGAGGGTCCTAGCCCATACGAGCGACGGGTTTGCGTTGAATATCTTAAATACGACAAAAATGGAAAAATCAAACCAGTGAGCATGACCCGAAAGGGAATTAGATCAATTAAAGAATCAATATTTAAAAAGAAATAGTTATGAATCATAAAATTAAATTTTTCCTTTTCGTAAGCGTATTTTTAGGATTGTCAATCAATATTAATGCGTCTGTTTCATCCTTAATTGACACTTCATTTGCTGGTGCAAGTGTCAATTTTCAGAACAACCTCTTAACCGTGACAACAGGTAAGGTTATTAGAAAGTGGCAACTTACGGGATCTGGTTATAAAACGGTGATTTTTAAGCAGATTGATTCGGATTATGAATGGTGTTTAAATAAAGATAGTCATTCTTGCGACTGGAATTTACCTTCAAAAATTGATGATCAATCTGTTGCTCAATTTATTTCAATTGATTGTATTATAACAGATGATGAACACTTTACTTCAAAGCATATATTAGTATCCACCATGTTTAGATATGATTGTGGATTGGAAATAAAGCACTTAGTTCGAGTGTATCCCAATGCTCCTGGAGTCTGGACAGCCTTGGAGGTAAGGGCAATAGAAGGATTTAATCCGGAGGGAATTCCTGAGGATTTGGCTTATTTTAAATATTATGGTTCCACTCAACCTGTAAAAATTGCAAGGAATGAATTTCTACCAATCGATTTCTCAAAGAAGTATCAACGCCTTTATTGGGGTTTATATAACGATCCGGGAAACCGAGTGAATACATCTGACATGGTTAAGGTCGAAGTGAAAAATGGATTTCCATTATTTCAGGATGAAGAGAATAGCTGGGCAAGTGGCTTGGTAATTTCTACAGGAAACGACGGACTCATTTTGCTCAAAGAATCCAATAAAACAGTCAACAAATACGGTCATCAAACAGGTGCATTTTATTCAACACCAAATGGGGTTGAGGTTACAGGATGGGGATTAAAACCAAATGAAATCTCTAATGAATTTAAACGCTGCTGGCCTACATGGTCCATTCTATACACAGGGTGTAAGGATGATATGGAATTGGCATTAAAAATGTTTGATCGGTTCAGGTATCCTGTTAATCATGAAACTGATATGCACATTTTAGTTGATACATGGGGAAGTGACTATCGACCGGGAGACGACAAAACCTTGTGGGGTAGAGAAAATTCACAGTTTCATATCGTTGCAAATGAAATTAAATCTGCTTCTGAAATGGGAATTGATATTGTTCGGATTGACGATGGTTGGCAGAATGGTAAAACCTTAAGTCGAAATACCTGGCATCCGAATACAGCAATCGGTTATGATGCTGATTGGTCAAATGTTAGGAAATTGTCGGAAAAGTATGGAGTGAAAATTGGGCTTTGGGCTGCCGTTAACTATATTACTCCTAATGAAATGGTCTTGAATCAAAAGCAACTAAATGTCGCTACATGGAAACTGGATTTTGATGAATTGAAAGACCATGATACATTTGCCAAAAGGTTAGTCGGAGTGAGAGATTTTATCCGGAATTCTGATTACAAAACGCAGACTTCATGGTGTCCCGAATATGATGATCAACGCTATGGTTGGTACAGTGCAGTTCGTGAATGTGGCCCCATGTTCTTTCAGAACATACAAAATAATCTGCCTAAGCATGTTATATACATTCCTTACGTCTCATTGCGTCATCATTGGCGGATGTCTGAATTTTACAATATGAACGATTTGCAGTGCAGTTGGCAAAATCCTGCCTTAACAAATTCTAAATTCTCTGATGCATTTCTACATAGCCATTCCTATTGTGCCATGTCTTCATTTGTTGGGATTCCATCTTTTTTTATGCTTACCCAACTTATCTCTGCGAATGCTAAGGAAGAATTAAAAAAGCTAACCTCAATTTACAAGGCAAATCAGAAGGAAATATTTGAAAGCTTTGTTTTTCCAATTGGAAATGAGCCTGACAATGGCTCATGGACAGGTTTTCAGTTCTATAATCCAAACAAGAAATCAGGATATTTAATGATATTCAGAGAACTCCATAATGTTGAAAATGAAAAGACTTTGAAGTTAAGATTCCTTCAGGGTGAAAAGATAAGATTAATGAATTTGAATACGGGGGAAAATAAAAAAATCAAGCTAACAGATGGAGGTGAAGTCTCATTAAAAATTGATAACCCGGCAGACTATTTATTCCTGAAATATGAAATTATGTAACAATAAAATTTTGTTAAAGACTAAAATTCGAAACTATATAAATTAACACCATGGAATTAATAAACAAACCCGATTACAATCAATGTGTAGAACGAATAGAAGCCTGGTTTCAGGGCGAAATTCTGGATAGAGTCCCAATCCGCTTTCACCGTCATAATGCCGAATATGATGTGGTGGCGACATTAAAGCATGCCAATCAACGAGAACGTTGGTTTGATGCCGAATACCAGGTGGATGAATTTGCCAAAAGCATTCGCGGCATGCGCTTCAATGCCGAAACCTTCCCCATTTACATGCCCAATGTTGGTCCCAATGCTTATGCCGCATTTCATGGTGGTGATATGACATTTGAAGAAACCACATCATGGTATCATGAAATTATTCATAACTACGACACTGATTTGGCAAAAATTCAGTTTTCGAAAGAAGGTGTTTTCTATAAAAAAATACTGGAGTTGACAAAGGTAGCTCTTGAGAAATTTGACCATAATTATTTGGTTGGTTATACAGATTTGCATCCGGGATTGGATTGTGCTTTGGCATGGCGTGGCACAAATGATTTGTGCATGGATTTGATTTTGGAGCCAGAAAACGCTCAAAAACTGTTCGATTTGTCGATGGTTCATTTTTTGGAGGTTTATAATGAATATGACAATATATTAAAGGCACATGACATGCCTTCATCAACATGGATGAATATTCCGGTGCCCAATGGAAGAATGCACATTCCGAGTGCCGATTTTTCATTTATGATTTCGCCCGAAGATTACATTCAATATGGATTGCCAATATTAAAAGAAGAGGTTAAATCCATGACGCATAATGTGTTTCATGTGGACGGGAAAGGTGTTGCCAATCATATTGATACCATTTTAAGCGTGCCCGAAGTGCGATGTATTCAATGGGTGCAAGGCATGGCGGATGATTATCCAATTATGCAACATTTGGATTTCATCAAACATGTTCAGGAAAAAAACCGAGGTATTATTGTGGATTTAGCCAAAGAAGATTTGGATATTTATATGGAAAAAATGTCGCCTAAAAACCATTTTTTGTGGATAGCTACCGAAAGCGAAGAGGAAGAAATGGCTATTATGAAAAAAGTAGAAAAATGGAATAGGAAGAAATAATTGAACCACTTTTTAATATTAAAATTTATAAATATGTACTCAAAAGAGAATTTTAAAAAGACAGTGAATCATCAGCAACCAGATCGGTTGGTGGTTGACTTTGGCGGTACTGCTGTTACCGGTATTCATGTGTTGGCAGTTGAAAATTTGCGCAATTACTATGGGTTAGAAAAGCGACCTGTACGTGTAATTGAACCGTATCAGATGCTGGGAGAAATTGACGAAGATCTCAAACAAATCATTGGAGTGGATGTAGAAGGAGTTTTTGGAAAGGAAAATATGTTTGGTTTCAATAACGATGGACCTTTTAAAGAGTTTAAAACATGTTGGAATCAGACGGTGCTTGTACCCGAAAATTTCAATACCCGAATAGATGCCAAAGGTGATCTTTTGATGTATCCGGCTGGCGATATGGAGGTACCACCCTCGGCAATAATGCCACAAAACGGGTACTTTTTTGATGCAATTATACGCCAGAAACCCATTGTGGAAGAACAACTTCAAGTGGAAGATAACCTCGAGGAATTTGGTTTAGTATCTGAAGCGGATTTAGTTTACTGGAAGAATGCGTCCGTAGAATTACGGCAGCAAGGGCGCGCTGTCATAGCTTCGTTGGGTGGCACAGGGTTGGGTGATATAGCATTGGTACCCGGAATGAACTTGAAAAATCCCAAAGGTATTCGCGATATTACCGAATGGTATATGAGTACAGTGATGCGTTCTGATTACGTAAAGACCATTTTCGATAAGCAGATTGATATTGCTATTGAAAATTATAAAAGATACTATGAGGTGATTGGCGATGCGATTGATGCTGTTTTTATTTGTGGAACCGATTTTGGGACACAGGACTCTACATTTTGTGCTCCCGAACAATATGATGATTTGTGGCTTCCTTATTACAAGCGAATAAATGACTGGATACACCAGAATACTAACTGGAAAACTTTCAAACATTCATGTGGTGCTGTCGAATCATTTATGCCACGTTTTATTAAAGCCGGTTTCGACATTATTAATCCGGTGCAAATTAGTGCAAAAGGAATGGAACCCAAACATCTCAAAAACGAATATGGTAAATACATCACATTTTGGGGAGGTGGAGTAGATACTCAAAAAACACTATCGTACAAATCACCTAAAGATGTGAAAGAAGAGGTCTTACATTTGTGCGATATATTTGCTAAAGATGGCGGATTTGTATTCAATACTGTGCACAACATTCAAGCCAATGTGCCAGTCGAAAATATTGTTGCTATGATAGATGGAATTCATGAATTTAATGGTTAATAAAAAAAATGCATTTTCAACTGGGGGTTTTTTTTGATTATTCCCTATTACTATAATATAGCACTTAATGGCATAATTTTATGGATTTTAACCCATAAATATTGTGCCGTTATTTGAGTTTTTGTATTCATTAAAAGATTTTTTTTAACTTACTTTTTAAAATTGTGATCAACGCAGTTCAGCTCGCAATTGATTGTGCATTATTTTAAAAGTGAAAAATATCTTTTCGAATATGTTAATTTTTAAATTTATAGTATATGAAAACAAACAAACTTTTTTTGCTTCTATCTTTTCTTAGCTTTTCGTTTGCAATGTTGGGACAGACAGTAGTTACTGTTCAGGGCGAGGCATTTACCTCCAGCTCAAACGGGAGTACTGCAACTACCACTTCAGGTTACACAGGTACAGGTTATGCTACTGTGACTAATGTTTCTAACTATTTGGAGTGGAATAACGTAACTGTTAGTAATGCAGGGTATTATAACTTAAGATTTCGCTATCGAAATAATAGTTTAGCTTTCACAAGCTCACTGAGTGTGAATAGTGGTACTCCAGTTTCTTTAAGTTTTGCAATAACTACAGTTTGGTCAAACAGCATAGAGAGCACTGTGTATTTAGCAGCAGGTGCCAACACCGTTCGTTTATCCAACATTAACCACACCTCGTCGCTAATTGATGAAATGACCCTGACCGCCATGAGTGTTGTGCCCGGCGAAGGGTTTAGTTCCAGTGTAAACGGAAGTACAGCAATTACTACTGCTGGTTACAATGGTTCGAGCTATGCTGTATTAGCTGCTGGTAACGGCAATTACCTGGAATGGAGCAATATTATAACTTCACAAGCAGAATACAGTTATTAGCCTTAATGGAAGTACCGTTCATGACAAGTATCAATTTATGCAGGCTACCGCATGGAAAGATAGCAAGGTAATAACCGCGTATCTACCCGCCGGCACCAACACCCTTCGCTTAACCACCAGCACTACTACCGGCACTATACTTATCGACGAACTAAAATTGACTGAGCTGAGTAGTCCTGTTTACCAGGCTGAAAATGCTACTACTGCCAATCAAGCGGAAGTATCTAACTGGGCTGGTTTTAATGGTACCGGGTTCATTAAAGTAGGCGCAACTAATGGTTCTTACCTTGAATTTAGCAATGTATATGCCCCTATAGCCACATCGGCTACATTAAAAATTCGCTATACAGCGGATACAGATGGTGGAAGACCCTGCGATTTATATGTGAATAACACATTCATACAAAGTTTATTCACGGTTAGAGCCTATTGGAATGATTGGAAAGAACAAACAACTCAAAGTATCAATCTGAATGCAGGTATGAATACTATTAAATTTGTGGTAAATAACTCAATACCAAATGGTCCGAATATCGATCAATTTGAATGTATTACAACCATAGTTCCTGTTTCCGTAAACAAAAACATTTCCGAACTTACACTTTCATCTTCTACACAAATTTTGGTTGCTGCAGGTACTACACTTACATTAGATAATAGCCCTGCACAAAGTATCAGCAAAATAATATTGACTCCAACCGCTAAACTATCGTTGGGCAGCAATACCATTACCACTTCCAATGGCGTAGTACTCCAAAGCGATGCCACCGGCACAGCCACGCTTACGGGCAATAATGCTGTACCAAATGCCACTGTGCAGCAATATGTAACTGCAGGTCGTAACTGGTACGTCAGTCCTTCGGTAACATTGGCAGCTTACAGCACGCTAAACCGCGGCAAAGGTGGAGTTGATGGCATTGTAGAATGGGATGAAGAAAATAAAGAGTGGGACAATGTAACT
>JAIFKX010000084.1 GCA_020049335.1 Paludibacter sp.
GGGATAAAAAGAATTTGTATATGTTGGTTGAGGTGAAAGATTCAGCTAAAGTAAACAAAGGATTTTTCTGGGACTTGGACGAAGTGGAATTATATTTAGACATGGACAACTCAAAAGGTACTACAGGTTATGACAAAAAGAACGACATGCAAATTCGCTTCTTGCGCGATTCTGTTCTAATGTCTTCAAGTCCGGGTGGTAACAACAACGAACCTGGAACATTCCCTTGGTTGAACAGCTTGCGTTTACCTGGCTACAAATATGTAACCAAAGAAGTAACAGGCGGATGGTTAGTAGAAGTATCGATGCCATTGGACTCGTTGCAACGTAAAAGTGATACCAAAATTGACTTCTCGAATGGTGGAACAATTGGTTTCAACATTGATGTTGTGAACAAAAACGTATTGGATGCTAACGGTGGTAAAGCATGGGCATTGTATCCAGCAGCCGCATCGTGGGACAAGCCAAACACATGGGGAACATTAACAATGACTGGAACTCCAGCCGTTGGCGAAGTTATGGCTACTGCTGCTCAAGCTCCTATAATAATTGATGGAAATACTGCCGATTGGACAAGTATTACAAAAGTGCCAATGACTATTACCGGAGGTACTAATGCAAACTTTGTTCCTTCTTACAAAACAAGCTGGGACAAAAAGAATTTATATCTATTGGTAGAAGTTCAGGATTCAGCCAAAGTGAACAAAGGATTTTTCTGGGATTTGGACGAAGTAGAATTGTACCTTGACATGGATAACTCAAAAGGAACAGAATTTGACAAAAAGAACGACATGCAAATTCGTTTTCTGCGTGATTCTGTTATTACTTCTTCGTGTTCAACTTGTAACGAAGGTGGTTCATACCCTTGGACAAACAGTTTACTGGTTCCTGGTATGAAATACAAATCCAAAGAAGTAACCGGAGGTTGGTTAGTTGAAGTAGCAATACCATTGGATTCGTTGCAACGCAAAAGTGCTACAAAAATAGATTTCAGCGCAGGTGGAACAATTGGTTTCAACATTGATGTAGTAAACAAGAACGTACTTGATGCCAATGGTGGTAAAGCATGGGCTTTGTATCCTGCTGTAGGAGAATGGAATAAACCAAACACTTGGGGGAATTTAGTACTGACCGGAATGCCTGCCGTTGGTGAAGTGGTAGCTCAAGCGGCTCAATCTCCAATAATAATTGATGGAAATACTGCCGATTGGACAAGTATTACAAAAGTGCCAATGACTATTACCGGAGGTACAAATCCTGATTTTGTTCCAAGTTACAAAACAAGCTGGGACAAGAAAAACCTTTATTTATTGGTTGAAGTAAAAGATGCCGAAAAAGTGAACAAAGGATTTTTCTGGGATTTGGACGAAGTTGAATTGTACCTTGATATGGATAACTCAAAAGGTACTACTGGTTATGACAAAAAGAACGACATGCAAATTCGTTTTGTTCGTGATTCTGTTATTACTTCTTCGTGTTCAACTTGTAACGAAGGTGGTTCATACCCTTGGACAAATAGTTTGTTGATGCCTGGTATGAATTACAAAACCAAAGAAGTAGCCGGAGGTTGGTTAGTTGAAGTAGCATTACCGTTGGATTCGTTGCAACGCAAAAGTACTACAAAAATTGACTTTAGCGCAGGTGGAACTATTGGTTTCAATATTGATGTAGTGAACAGAAACGTGCTCGATGCCAATGGTGGTAAAGCGGGGAAATCCAAGCACTTGGGGAAATTTAGTTATGACTGGAACTCCTGCTGATTTTACTTCAACAAAAACAATTATCGAAAACAAATACAGTGTATATCCAAATCCTGTAAAAGATGAATTGTTTGTAAATAATGCTGCCGATGTAAAAAACATTAGTATTTATTCTATCAATGGTAGTATGTTGAATACATACAATAACAATGCTGAAATGATTTTCAAATTGAACACAAGTTCATTAAAAAATGGTATCTATTTACTCAAATTGACATCGAAAGATGGAAGTGTAAATACCGTTAAGTTGATGAAAAAATAATTAATTTTCACGGTTTGAGCACTATAAAGTGTTCAAACCGTGATTTTTCATTTAACCATATCACTTATTATTGTTATTTAAGTAACGAATATTTTTTTTCAAAGGAAATCTTAATGTCTAAACGATGAAATACATATTAATTACTCTTTCCATATTTTTAACTACAACTCTCACGTTACAAGCTACTGATTATTACGTAGCTACCAACGACCCAAATTCGAACGACAATAACAATGGAACGTCATTATCGACGCCATTTAAAACCATACAACAAGCTGCCACTGTAGCCACTGCCGGAGATATCGTAAATATTCGTGCTGGTATTTATCGTGAAACGGTGCGCCCAGCCAATTCAGGAACAGAAAATGCCCGAATACTTTTCAAAAGCTATAACAACGAAGATGTAACAATTAGTGGAACCGAAATTCTATCTGGTTGGACACTATACCAAGGAAGTATCTACAAAACTTCAATGTCAGCAAGTTATTTTGACAACTCACATAATATGTCCGACCAAATTTTTGTTGCTGGTCAAATGATGCCACTTTGCCGATGGCCCAATAATACAAACTTAAATCCATCATATCCTGCAAAATCGTCTTTCACTACCTACATTATTAAAAATGCAGGTGCAAATAATATTACGACTTCAAAATTTACCGATACTAATTTACCATCCAATGTGGATTTAATTGGTGCCGAGCTTTACTTGCAGCCAAATTTCGAAGCTTGGAGCTGGACTCTTTCGGGAGTTGTAACTGCCAAAAGCGGTTTTGAACTAACTTTTGACACCTACAATAGTGGTGGCAAAGATGGTGGTTCGGGTTACGACCCTAAATCGCGCTACTTTTTATACAATAAACTGTCGTTACTTGATGCAGCAGGCGAATGGTATCACGATATGGCTACCAATATGCTGTATCTTTGGTGCCCAAACAATGCCAACCCAAGTACATTAAATGTAGAAGCAAAAAAACGCGAATTTGCGTTTGATTTATCTGAACGCAGTTATATTACAATTAAAGAGTTAAAGATTTTCGCCTCCACTATCACTACCGATAGCGAAGCTGGAGGAAGCAATAAAGGATATGACAATGTAGGGAATATTATTTATCCGTGGCGGAATAGAGATTTTACCGCTAGTGCATCCAATATTCTATTGGATGGTATTGAAGCAAGCTACCTAAGCCACTATACCGATGTGAGCGGACACTTTTTCTTGCAATGGGGCTTAAGCTCTGGTTTTCAGATCAGTGGAACGAACCACGAAGTACGTAATTGCAAGATTCAGTACAGTGCAGGAAATGGTATTTCGGCACAAGGTAAAGGACATAAAATTATCAACAATGTAATTACAGACATTAACTACATGGCTACCGATGCATCAGCAGTAAACACCGTTCAGCCAGGTAATACTTATGATGTAGAAATTGCTTATAACACAATAAAGCGAACTGGACGAAGTGGTATTACCCCGCGCAGTTTGACAAATTCTTTAACAAACAAGTATTTGGCTCGCATTCATCACAACGATGTATCGGAATATATGATACAGGACTGGGATGGGGGCGGTGTATATTCTGCTAAAGAAAACCACGGTTTTATTCGGGTAGACCACAATACATTTTATAATTCAGTAAACGGATTCTTGAATTCGGGTGTTTATTTTGATTTCTCGGCAAATGTAATTATCGACCACAATGTAATTTGGAACAATGATTGGCCATTACACATTCAGGGTTACGGCAAAGATGGCATGAACAATACTCTGTGTTACAACAATACTGCTTTGGCACGAAATGATGGTAAAAAAGGTAGTATTGGTGTGGAAAATAGCGTTGGAACCAATAAGGGAACTTTGTTGCAAAACAATATTTTACTCTTCGCTGATGGTGCAAACACCACTCCTACCGGTACATTTACACCTATTAGTTTAACCGGTTTTACAAATGCAAGTAAAGTTGCTAACTTTACGCCTGTTTCTGGCAATGCAAATTTTGTAAGTTTAACGACCCCTGATTATCAATTACAACCTAATTCGCCATGTAAAGATGCAGGTGAAATGATGACCGAAATGCTAATTGATGGCTGGGCTGTTCCAGCATTCAACGAGCCGCTTCAAGGTAAAATTGATATCGGCGCCTATGAGTTTGGAAATCCTAAATTTGCAACCGGCGCACGATTAGATTTTGATAATCAAGCACCAACGGCTCCAATTAACCTTTTGTCAGATAAAGTTTTATCCGATAAATTAGTATTAAATTGGGAATCTGCTGTCGACAATATTGGTATAACTGCCTATTATATTTATCAAGATGGCGTATTTATCGGTTATTCAGAACATAAAACGTTTACCGTAAAAGGTTTAAATGCTTCTACAAATTACAAATTTGAGGTAAAAGCGGTGGATTATCGGGGTAATATTTCGGAAGTTGCTACATTAAATACAGCAACTACGGCTGTTGATACTACGCCTCCAACTGCACCTGTTAATTTACGCGTTTCGGAGCAAACACTCACAGGTTTTAAAGCAGAGTGGGATGCCGCTACGGACAATAATTTTATCGAAAAATATGAAGTAAAAATTAACAACGAATCAAAAGGTTTTGTAATTGCTCCTGATACCTATTTAAGTGTCAAAGGATTATCGGCTAACACAAGCTACTCACTTACTGTGGTGGCTTATGATGGAAACGGAAACAACAAAACCAGTGTCGATATTAATGTAAAAACGGGTAATGCAGCTATTATCGTTAACGAATCGTTTAATTACACGGTTGATACCACCAATCCTGATGCCGACGGAACAGCAGGTGGTTTTGGTTATCCGGCAAGTAATTTTGAAATTATATCAAAAGGTTTGTATGGGAATTGGGGCACAAAGAGTATAGTTAAAACAAACAGTTTGGCCTACGCCGACAAACAATTAAAGGCATTGCTGTCGGCTGGAAACTCATTAGGTGTTCAAAACGGAGCCGCATTAGTTAGTTTATTTAACTACGCCGGGCTCGATTCCGACCCTTTTGCAAGCTATAGAATACCAGCAAACAAGGATTTTGGTGTAAATAATACCGAATTGTGGATTAGTACGCTTATGAATGCATCGGATATTAGCAAAGACATTCGACTTTCGTTTTTGAATAGTGCCAAAAAATACAATTTCAGTATTGGAATAAAAGACCAAAAATGGTGCATTATCGACTCTACCCTCAATAGAATTGGCGGAGTAGCAGCAAATGTCAATTCTACCGTGCTGATGTTAGTAAAAGTTACCTACGGAAATGTGGGCACTGCCAATCGCGACGACAAAGTAGAACTGTGGGTAAATCCTGATTTATCAGGTGATTTACCTGCTGCCGATGCCACTTATAATGCTATGGTAGGGAATTTTGGTCGTTACAGTTTCTATTCTGCTTGGGCTGCAACGGTAGCACCCGTTTTAACGATGGATGAGTTTCGAATTGGTTTGCAAAAAGAAGATGTAATGCCGATAAGTGTTTTTTCGGGTGTAGAAAATACACAGAAAGAGCAGCCGAATATATATCCAACAATTACTTCGAACATAATCAATGTAAAGGATTTAGAGGGTTACCAACTACAAATTTTCAATATAGAAGGTAAAATGCTACAATCCCACAAAATTATAAGTGAAAACGAAACAATTAATGTAAGTGCATTTAGAAGGGGAATGTATTTTCTGAGAGCAATCGGAACTACGGATACTAAATGTTTTAAAATACTATTGAAATAATAAATTAAGGAAATACTTTAAAAACAATTTTTTATAATTATGAATAAACACATGAAAAAACTTAAAATGCAAAATGCAAAAATTCTTACAGGAATTTTTGCACTACTTCTTTTGTTTCTGGGCTATATGCCAATTGACGCACAAGAAAAGCAACAAACTAAAAAAATATCAGGGACAATAACAGATAAAGCCACAGGCGAAACGCTCATTGGTGCAAGCGTTACTGTAGCAGGTACAAATCTAGGAACAATATCTGACATGAATGGTAGCTTTTCGCTTGAAGTGCCATTGACTAAAAATTTGTTGATTTTCAACTACATGGGTTACAAAAAAACTGAACTTACAGTAACAAAGTCTGAAAACTTAAAGGTGGTATTAGAAGAGAATACGGTGAGTATAGGCGAGGTGGTAGTTGTAGGTTACGGTTCGCAAAAGAAACTGGATTTAACCTCATCTATAGCATCTATTTCGGCAAAAGACCTTAAATCGCAACCGGCGGTAAGTTCCGAAACCTTTTTGCAAGGACGTGCTGCGGGTGTACAAGTGTCAAGCAATAGTGGGGCACCAGGATCAACGGTTTCGGTTAAAATACGTGGTGTTGTTACCACCGGAAATACCGAACCTTTGTATGTGGTTGATGGCATGCCTATGTCGTCGGGCGCAGGCGACAATTCATTTGGAATCAACACCTTAAATCCTAGCGACATTGAATCTATTCAAATTCTGAAAGATGCTTCTTCGGCTGCTATTTACGGTGCACGCGGTTCAAATGGTGTGGTACTTATTACAACTAAACGCGGTAAATCAGGCAAACCAACAATCAACTTAGAGAGTTACTATGGCACGCAGAGTTTGGCTCATAAAATTGATGTTCTGGACAAAGCCCAGTTTAAGCAATATTATGACATGTTAGGTCCATATAAAATTGCGTCACCTGTATATAACGATTTTAATGACCCCGATCTTTTTGCAGCCCTTCCTAATATAGATTGGCAAGATTTGATTTTTGACACTGCTCCAACGTCTAATGTTCAACTTTCACTTTCGGGAGGAAACGAAAATTCGGTTTTTATGGTAAGTGTAGGAAATACCTCGCAAAATGGATTAGTAAAAGGCTCAACTTACAACCGCACAAATTTCCGCATCAATTCAGATCATACAATTAATAAATGGCTTAAATTTGGAGAGAGTTTAAGTATAAGTAACTCTACTCGTAACCGTATAATGGAGGGTGGTGTTGGCTTTAGTCATATTTCTGCGCCTCCAATAATTGCCGCTTTGGTTTCGGATCCAACGTCTGCACCTTACAATGCTGATGGATCTTTAGCGTACATGAAACATACCGGAAGTTTTAACGGAATTGGCCTACGTGACCGCTCAAATTATACTTACAACAATAATAAGCTTGGTTTAAGTATGTATTTTGAAGCAAGTTTGCTCAAGGATTTGAAATTCAAAACTAACGTGGGCATAGATTATAATTTAGGTGAAACTAAAGAATTTCTTCCAGCATTTAATGTCGTTGGTTCAACTTTAAACGAAGGGCAAACTGTCAATAAACTAGCTGAATTAGATTTGAAAACGACCTATATGGTAATTGAGAATACTTTAACTTACAATAAATCTTTTCAAAAACATAACTTTGGTTTATTGTTAGGTCAAACAGCGGAGCAAAATTCATGGAAAAATTTAGGAGGATCTAACCCAAGTATCTCAGGCTCGCTGCCATATTTGCAATATTTAAGCGCAGGAAATCCTTCAAGCACGGATAGATCGATATATGGAACTGCTGAAGAATGGCGGATGTTTTCTTACTTAACACGATTGAATTACTCGTACAACGACAAGTATTTACTAACTGCTTCTCTTCGAAATGACAATTCGTCAAAATTTGGCAAAAATAATCGTTCTGCATTTTTCCCAGCCGCTTCCGTAGCATGGAAAATTAAGAATGAAGCATTTTTAAAAGATGTTGATTGGTTGTACACTGCTAAAATTAGGTTAGGCTGGGGTCAAGTGGGAAATCAGAATAATATTCCATCCTATATTACTACAACTATGTATACGAATGCAAACTATGCTTTTGGGAATCCAAAAGGAAATGTTGGTGTTTCGTATCCTGGCTTAAGTGCTGGTTATTTGGATTTCGGCTATGGAGGTTACAAGGGCGGAAGTCCTGCCAACAACGACTTAACGTGGGAAACCACACAAACCAAAGACCTTGGGGTAGACGTTTCGCTATTCGAAAATAAATTGTCGTTTACTGCCGATTGGTTTCTAAAAGACAATATAGGTATGTTAATGCGTAGAACTGTTCCTTTTTACAATGGTTTCGAAGGTCCGGTTGTTAACGGAGGAAAAATTGCAAACGAAGGTTTTGAACTCGAAGTTACACATCGCAAATTGGATGGCGCTTTTACCTACGATATGGGTTTCAATATTACCTATATTAAAACACGCGTTGTAGAATTAGATTCAAAAAATCCGTATTTAGATTTTGGTTCTAACTTTGTGGATGGTGGTTATTTATCACACACAATTGTAAACGGTGGTATTGCCGATTTTTGGGGATACAAAACAGATGGTATTTTCAAAAATGATGCTGAAGTAGCAAATGGGCCTTTCCAACAAGGTGGTAGTAGTGGTGGCACAAAAGCTGGCGACATTCGTTACGTAGATATGAATAAAGACGGAAAAATTACACAAGATGATTACACTGTAATTGGTAGTCCGCTTCCAGATTTTACTTATGGTATTACATTTAATTTTTATTTTAAAAACTTTGATTTGAATCTATTTGCACAGGGTGTTCAGGGAAATCAAATTTACAACAATTTGTACCGTGTAATGATGGGTCCTTGGGGTGTAAATCACCATATCGACATTTTAAAATCATGGACACCCGAAAACATCAATACAACTATTCCACGCATTGAGGAATCGTCTCAAAATTACAACAAACAAGCGTTGTCAGATCGTTGGATTGAAGATGGATCGTATTTGAGATTAAAAACGATGAGTTTAGGATATACACTTCCCAAAAAACTTACGAGTAGATTTCTAATTCAAAATTTAAGAGTTTATGCAACTGTTCAGAATTTATTGACACTTACCAAATACAAAGGTTTCGATCCTGAAATTTCACAAAGTGTAGGCTGGGCAACTGGTGGTTTGGATATGGGTGTAGATAATGGAAATTATCCACAACCTCGAACCGTTTTGTTTGGCTTAAATTTATCATTCTAATATTAATAAAAATAAGAAAATTACGATATGAAAAGTATTAAAACAATTCTAATCTGGTTCCTACTCGGAAGTATACTTACCGCCTGCAGCAACGATTTTTTGGATTTAAAACAGCCTGTTGAACCAATTTTAGAAACCTATTATACAGACACCGTTACCGCCTTTAATGGCTTAGTTGGGTGTTACAATAGTTTACAACAAGTTCCCAGCCCAGAGGCTAAATCTCTTTTGTTCTTCCAATTAGATAGTCGTTCTGATGATACTGATTATGCTGGTAATCCATTAGGAGCATCGCAAGAAAACAATTATTATGCTGCAGCTGGATTTGCCAATTTCGATATTTTTTCGGACAATCAATATTCGCTTTTATTGTGGCGTTATGGATATAATGGCATCAATACGATTAATAAATATATGGAAGGAGTTTCAAGCATGACACTAACCGTATCGCAGCAAAAACTTATCGACCAATATAAAGCTGAAGCGAAGTTTATTAGAGCTTATTTTTATTTTCAATTAGTAAAGACTTTTGGTGGAGTTCCTGTTTTTTCTAAATCGCTCTTGCAGAACGAATGGTTAGTACAAAAAAGAGCCACTGAAACTGAAGTGTATAACCAAATTTTTACAGATTTACGTGAAGCAATTCCACTGTTGCCATTAAAAAGTGGGTACCCTGATGCGCAATTAAATCGAATTACCAAAGGAGCCGCGCAAGCACTTTTGGCAAAAGCGTTAATAACAAATGCCGAGGTGAATGCGGCAAGTCCCAACTGGGCTGAGGCTTACATCCTTTGCGATGAAATTGAAAAATCAGCTCAATACGACCTCAATACGAATGTCAAAGACATTTTCTCAGCTGCTGGGCAGACGGCAAGTGAGCACGTGTTCGATATAGTTTTTGACGAAACAATTAAAGGTGAAGAAGATTCGTATATTCATTATTTGAGTCCACGCTATATTTTCAAAAATTCTGTTCCAGATCACAGTGATAAAATGACTTATGGCTTTGGATTGTGTGCTATAACCGAAGATTTGGCTAATCAGTATTTGGCTGACATAACAACGGCTGGAGGTACAGATACGTATGTATATTATAATCAAACTAATAATGACACTTTACGATATACAAAAATGTTAGACCAACGTGGTAGATATACTTTTTGGTCGCGTTTTGAAAAATACTTGGATGTATATTCTGTGGATATTTTAACCACGCGCTCCGAAACCCGAAATCCACAAACTACAGACGATGCCAACTATTATCAACGTAAATACAACCGTACAAGCAAAGGGTTGGACTATGCCATAACTGGTGTCAACTTACATATAATAAGGTACGCCGATGTGTTACTGCTCAAAGCCGAAGCGGCTTATTACACTGGTAAAAATACCGAAGCATTGCAGTTGGTTAATATGGTTCGCGAACGTGCTTTTCGTCAAGCAATTGCTAACAATCGAATTACGAAAGCTCAATTTGAACGCAACTCTACGGGTGTAGCTTTATTGGCTGATATTTGGCAGGAGCGCCGGTTGGAATTGGCTGGTGAGTTTGATCGTTTCAACGATTTAAAACGTACGCATCGATTGGAATTATTGGAAATAACAAAGCCAGACATTCTATTTCGAACAGGTAAGCACGAATTAATGCCAATACCAGCTGCCGAAATTTCGAGAGCTAGCAACATTATCCAAAATCCTAATTACTAACAATTAATTTTAATTTTGAAATGAAACAAATAATTTTAAAAAACAGTATTTTGCTTATAGGCCTATTTTTGTTGTCAGCCTGTGTTGATGTAAATGTACCAGCAGCTGATGCCTCTTTTGAAATACAAAAAGACACTATTATTGATGGCAAGAAAGCCCGAGTACAGGTTACACAGACAGATACCATTAACCCTATCTATTTTGTGTATAAGGGCGTTTCTACGTTCAATTGCGTGTGGCCAGGCGATAAAGTAAAATCTAAAGCCTCAATTGTTAGTTTAGATACTACTTACGTAAATGGCAAACGTGTAATAAAAAAGAAAACTACGGTACTAAATTATTACATATCACAGGATTATGATACTCGTAAAAGCTCCTTGCTGCTATCCGTTTATCCTAAAAAAGACACCACAATTACTCAGTTTGCCCTCGAATATCAAGGTGTTGCTATTCCTTTTGGATCGGCCGAAATAAAATACACTTTCAAATCAAAAGGAAATCTGACAGTAACATGGATATCCCGAAATAGCTCATATAAAAATACTGATGAGCAAATTTCACAGAAAATAATTCAGGTTAAATAGCTATTTTTTTTTATAATTTCTGCAATTCTCAAAGCTACAAACTTTCGGAATTGCAGAAATTTTTTAATACTTCAAGGTTAACTTTATTCGGCTATTAAACTTATAGTCATATTTTTATGAGTCTGAAAGCACTTTTCCTCTTATCACTAATTTTATTTTCTTTTCAGGTCAATGGAGAGGATTTGCGCTTGGAGTTTACTCATCCGCCAGTGGAATCACGCCCTCAAACATGGTGGCACTGGGTTAATGGAAATATATCTAAAAGCGGAATTACAAAAGATCTTGAAGCAATGCAGCAAGCTGGCATTGGTGGGGTTACCATTTTTAATGTGGCTGGTGATTATCCGCAAGGAAAGGTGATTTTTGGAACTCCTGCCTGGAATGAAATGTTTAATTTTGCTGTTTCCGAAGCCAATAGGCTTGGAATGAGTGTGGGTTTTATGAATTGCGATGGCTGGGGAACAAGTGGCGGCCCATCCATTACACCCGAATTGGCTATGAAAAAAATTACTTTTTCAGAAAAAATTGTAACAGGAGGTTTGAGCTTTTCCGATACCTTACCAAAACCCATTTCCAATCATAATTATTATAAAGATATAGCCGTTTTCGCCTGTCCAACTTCCGAAAACCGTTGGAATATCCGACAATCGAATGTGCAAATTAGTAGTAGCACGACTATAAAAAATAGCGAAAAACTCATAGATAATAATTTTACGGATTATTGTCAGATAAATGCGACCGATAAGATTGAAAATCAATATCTTCAGTTCCAATTTGATAAATCATTTTCAACCAGTTCGTTACTGCTATTCTCCGTTTTCCGATACAACCCCACCCATATTGAAATTCAGTACTCAGATAATGGCGTAAATTATCATTCCTTACAAATAATGGAATGCCCAAGTTATTTATCCGAACTGAAATTTCCGGCAATTTCCGCACGTTATTTTAGAATTTATTTTAAATCGGCACAGTATTATATGGCCAAATATTCCAATGAATTAAGGTTAATAGAATGTGCTTTTCTCCAAACTGGCGAACAAACCTCGGGTCTACCAATGATTAATCAATGGGAGTTAAAATCGGGCCTCTGGTTTAATTATGATTATCCGTTTGTAAAATCCGACAATTCAAAAACGCAATCAATTTTTTCTCAAAAAGAATGGACTAATCTTACCTCCAATATGAATGCTTCGGGCGTATTGAAATGGAAAGTTCCAGCGGGAAATTGGAAAATTATCAGAATAGGTTATACACTTACAGGAGCCGAGAATGGACCGGCAAGCATTGAAGGGCGAGGTTTAGAATGCGATAAATTAGATAAAACCGGAATTAGAGCGCAATTCAATGCTTATGTTTCTAAAATGGCTTCCAATAATAAATCATTTATTGGTAAAGGGTTAAACTTTGCATTAATAGATAGTTATGAGGCAGGTCCACAAAACTGGACAAAGCAATTACCTGCAGAATTCAAAAAACGTAGAGGCTACAATCTAACGCCTTGGCTGCCTGTGTTGGCTGGTCAAACAGTGAATAGTGTTCAAGAGTCGGAACGTTTTTTATGGGATTATCGGCGAACTTTAGCCGACTTGATGGGCGAAAACTATTACGGTGAAATGCAAAAATTGTGTGCCACTGCGGGCCTAAAGTTTCATGCCGAAGCAGCCAATCCCGAAGGAACACCAGTTTGCGACCCGCTCTTGTTTAGCTCTAAAACCGATGTGCCGATGTGCGAATTTTGGACTTTGCCAGTTCCTGCCATCGACCTTGATTTTAAAATTAATAACGGACCAGATGGGTCGTTTAAAGATGTGATTTCGTCAGCCCATATTTATAACAAACCAATAGTGGCAGCTGAGTCATTTTCTTCGTTTGTGGGCAATTGGCAGCATCATCCAGCTATACTCAAAGCCCAAGGCGACCTTGCTTTGTGTCAGGGAATTAACCGTATTGTGTTTCATAGTTATACCCACCAGCCCGACGAGACAGTACCCGGTTGGCAACTAAATCCCTGGGGAATAGCAATTAACAGAAAGCAAACATGGTGGCAAATGGGTTTGGCATGGTTCGAATATTTGGGGCGCTGCCAGCATTTACTACAAAAAGGGATATATATTGCTGATGCTTTAGTACTTACCCACGAAGGAACATCGTCGACATTACGAAACTCCTATGGAAAAAATGTTTTCAATTTATTGCCAAAAGGATACAATTACGATGCTTGTAACACGGATGTACTAAGCAGAGCGAAAGTCATAA
>JAIFKX010000162.1 GCA_020049335.1 Paludibacter sp.
GTTATATTTATGAGAATTACAACTCCATTACCGGAAATGTTCACGATTTAGCCGAAGGTCGCTCCATGGGCGATAACTATTACCATTGGGGAGCTTTGCTTGGGTTTATTGATATGCTGGAAAAGGGAGCATTTTGAACAAACAAAAACAGTATCTATCTTTGTAAAAATAGTAATAGAAAATGATCATTTTAAATTTATGAAAAAAATAATTTTTGCACTACTTTGTGCTAGTATTTATTTAGGCGTATTGGCGCAAGACAAACCCTCTGCAGCCTATCAGGAAAATTACAAACAAGTAATGAAACGCACCGAATGGTGGCGCAATGACCGCTTTGGGATGTTTATCCATTTTGGAGCTTATGTCGAACGAACGATTGACCACCGAACAGTATCAAAAGTACATCGATGCATTTGTTCCTGCTGACTTGGATGCAAAAAAATGGGCGAAAGCCGCCAAAGCCGCAGGAATGAAATATGCTGTATTGACAGCAAAACATCACGATGGGTACTGTTTGTTCGACAGCAAACTAACCGACTACAAATTAGGAAATAAAATAGGCGGACGCGATGTAGTGCGCGAATTTTTGGATGCTTTCCGTGCCGAAGGCATCAAAGTGGGTTTGTATTATTCCATTATCGACTGGCATCACCCAGACTATCCCAATGTGGGCAATCACCCGCAGCGCGACGACAAAGAATATGGCAAACGCAATTTCAAATGGGATAACTACCTGAAATACATGCACGGACAAGTGGATGAATTAACCAAAAATTATGGCAAGTTGGATATTATGTGGTTCGATTATTCGTTCGACGATTATAGTGGCGACAAATGGAAAGCCAAAGAATTGGTGGCTATGGTACGCAAAAACCAACCTGACATTATTTTGGACAATCGCTTAGAAGTTCACCACGGTACTTCGTCACAGCAGCGCGAAATGTCGATGTTAGGCGATTTCGAAACGCCCGAACAAGGTGTTCTCGACGCTCCACTGATGGACAAATATGGCAACCCTATCCCTTGGGAAACCTGCCTGACAATCAATAGCGTATGGGGCTACAGCGAGTTCGACAATAACTGGAAAACGCCCGAATTGATTGTTCATACCTTGGTAAATTGCGTGAGCAAAAATGGAAATTTATTGCTCAATGTTGGTCCCAATGCCAACGGTGTGATACCCGAGGAGAGCCTGGAAATACTAAACGAAGTAGGCAAATGGATGACGCTCAACAGCCAAAGCATTTATGGATGTGGTGGTGCTACACTTGCAAAACCCGAATGGGGGCGTTATACACAAAAAGGCAACACACTTTACGCTCATTGGTTGTATCCTAATTTAGGAGATATTAATGCTAAAGGAGTGGATAGCGATAAAGTAAAAGGAATATATATGCTGTATAGTGGTGCTGAATTGCCTTTTCAGAAAACATGGTGGGGCAATCTCGAAAAAGGCAATTTGTTTATCAATACGGGCAGCCGCCCTCAAAAACCTGTTGACTACGACACGGTATTGAAAATTGAAATGAAGTAAATTCTATCATTGCGAATTCTATGGTTAATTGTTTTTTTGTAAATAAATATATCAACTTATTTCTTTTTGATTTATTCTGTTCAAATGCTCGAAGAACTTCAAAAGCTGGATGCGCCCGTAAAAATCACCGTTTATACAGATGCCGACCACGATTCGTGGACAGAAACCTAAGCCAATCCGAAAATGTACGAATGGTTATTTACGCAGAAAAAGAAAAAATAAAGAGTTGACTATGTCAATGATCTCCCCACCCGTCGCCTCACACTGTCCGTTATGTACCTTTCTTTGTCCGATTTGTTTCGTGCTTTACTCTATATACCACCTATTTTTGTAAATCGATTCATCTTTTTCAAAAATAGAAATAAAATTGCATTAAAAAATCATAGCCCAATGAATTATCCAACTTGTCATTTTTGCATTTTTCGGTCGAAAAACGTCCGATTAATTGCCATTTTCATTTTTGTAGCTTTTAACACAGTTCAGGTATCACGTGCAACTAATTATTATTTCTCGGCCGTAGGGAATGACACAAATAGTGGAACTTCGGGTGATGCAGCATGGCATTCGCTTCAAAAATTGGATCAGGTGAATCTGCTCCCCGGTGATTCAGTATTGATGCATAGGGGCGATGTTTTTATTGGTCAAATCCAATTGCACACATCGGGCACGGATGTAAACCCAATTGTTATAAGCTCTTATGGCGAAGCTGCCGGTCAACCAATATTAACCGGTGCCACATCTTTGCATAGTTGGGCTGTTTATCCACAGAATTCAAAAATATACAGTTCCACAATTTTAAAACCTGTGAAACAGTTGTATTTAAACAATACCTTACTCGATTTGGCGCGTTATCCCAATGCTCCCAATTATTTAAAAGCTGCGTCGGGTCTTACCGTTGGGAATGTAAAACAAGTTTCACCTACCACGCTTACTCAAACCAATGGATATTGGGTTGGGGCAACTGTTAAATATCGAGCGAATAACTGGGCGTGGGAATATCGTCCAATTACGGCATTCACCAACGGAAATATTAGTTATAAGCCCGACACACGGTATGCTGTTGCTTCCGGTAATTCATTTTTTATTGAAAATAAAAAAGAGCAATTGGATGCACCTAACGAATGGTTTTACGACCAAGCTACGTATCAAGTACTATATTATCCGACCAATGCAGCCAATATTCAAACGTCTAATATCAAAGCAGTAATTTACGATAATGGCATAAAATTAGATTCATTAGTCAGCTATGTCAAAATTTCCAATATCACTTTCGAAAAATTTTCGGCAAATGGCATATATGGTGTTGCCCGAAATGCATTTATAGTGGTTGATAATTGCTCATTTCAGAATATTGAAGAAATTGGCGTGAAATTTTACCGGAAAGCCAACAATTGTATTGTAAACAACTGTTTCCTTACGGATATTCGTGGCCGTGGAATTTCATTTGTGGAAGCTTATAAAAACACCATTTCGAACAATACTGTTCGCAGAATTGGCTTGTTTCAGGGACGTGGTATTTCAGGCGTAAATGGTTACGTGGGGATTGTTTGCGAAATTCGCGACGAAAGCCGCGACCGCGTTTTGGATCAGTACGACTCTATTTCGAACCACAATCATGTGCATCACAACACGGTGGATAGTACCGGTTATATTGGCGTTCGGGTAGATGGTCAATATAATGTGGTTGAGAAAAATATTATCAACCGCGCCATGCTAACCTTGGACGATGGTGGTGGATTGTATTGCTACAATGTTGTAACCAAAAGCAGTAAACTCGCCAATAATTTTGTGATGAATTCCATTGCACAGGGTTCAATTAGTAACGGTATCTATGTCGATAATAAAGTGTTCGATATGACTGTTGCAAACAATACAGTGCAAAATATCCCGGGAGCAGCTGTTTTGATCAATGCCGAAGCGCACGACAATTTTGTGTTGGATAATGTTTTGGTTGACAATGCGCATGGCATTTCATTTTCCGATTGGGGTTCTACTGCCGTCTCGGGAAATAAAGTTTACCGAAATACAATCATTTCCAATAGCTCATCATCCTTAGCCATCAATATTAATTCAAATTCAAATCGATACAATGTGGCTGTTTACGACTCCAATCAATATGTGAATCCTTATACCGATAAAATATTTCAATACCAGTGGTCCACAAATTCTACTTTCAATTTTGCAACATGGAGAAGTTATTGGCCTAACAGTGATACCCATTCGTTGGTTCTAACCAACCAGTCAACGCCAAAAGCCACAGCAGGCACATTTTACCTTTTTTCGAACAAAACAGATAATCCTCGTCTGGTTGATTTAACCGGCTGTGGTTGTACCGACCTCAACAACCTCGCTTTATCGCAGGTTGAAATACCCCCTTTTAGTTCCAAAGTATTGATTAAACCCGATGCTTCGAAATGTGCAAGTCTGATACATGACCCTTTGTTTAGTACGCCCGCTGTCGCCTTGCCAACAGTTGGATACGATGCAGGGATTTTTGCCAACGATTCGGTATTCGGAACAAATACAGCACTGAAACCCATCACAATAGATGCTGCTTATGAGTTTTATCCAAATCCGGTAAAAGCAGGCAGCGTGTTGTCAGTTCGGGGTTTTGCTGAGAATAACAGTCTAAAAAAAATAGAAATAAAAGACATTTCAGGTAAAGTAATTTACATAAATAACACGTTGAAAAAGAATGAAATAGTGATTCCAAAAGTGTGCTCGGGTATCTATTTTATTTCGGTATTGCGTGGCAATAGTAAGCTAACAAGCAAAATACGGATTGTGGAATAAAACCAATGTATTTTATTTTTACTTCCGCACCCATCGTCTCATACGATCCTAACTACCAATACCGGTTGTAGATAGCTAATTATGGGTATTTTTTATTAATAGAATTTATGGCGTATAGGGGCAAATTCGTCATCCAACTTTCTTGCTGGTAGTCGGCAAGTGAGGTGCGTATTGCTTTTGCAGGTTTGTATTTTTCGCAGAAAAACTTAAAACTTACTGCTCTGATACTTGTTCCGGATTTTACTTCTATCGGAATAATTTCATCTTCATTTTGAATTACAAAGTCAACTTCGGCAGTGCTACTTTCGTTTGCCCAGTAATAAATCGCACTATCATGATTCAGTAGAAGTTGTTGAATAACAAAATTTTCAGTCAATGCTCCTTTAAATTCGGTGAAAATTGCATTGCCATCAATAATTGTTTTCAATGGAATTTTTGCCATAGCTCCAAGCAAACCTACATCGTTGTGATAGAGTTTGAATGCTGATAAATCCTGATAAGCAGCCAGAGGCATATCGGGTTTTGAAATTCGAAAACATTGGTGAATCAATCCACAATCGAGCAACCATTGAATTGCCAATTCAAATTCCTTTGCCCTGGCACCTTCCTTTATTGCACCATAAATAAATTTCTTATTTTCTTTCGACAATTGCGAAGGTATTGATTTCCAGACCATATTGATGCGTGGAACAATTTCTTTTGGTGCATGCTTTGAAAAATCATGTTGATACGAAGTCAGAATTTTTTGCTGTAACTGTCGCGCATACCGAAAATTCCTGTGTTCGGCAAAATGTGAAACCACCTCGGGCATGCCACCAATAAAAAGGTAATATCGTAGATAATTCAGCAGTTTATCTTTAAAAATACTCACTATTTTCCAATCGGGATTTTCAATTAAATTTGCCAACTGCCCTTCATCGAGTGCTTTCAGAAATTCGGTGAACGATAAAGGTTTTAGATACAAAAAATCAACTTTCCCAACCGGAAACGATGTGTTCTGATGTAAATTCATTCCCAATAACGAGCCAGCTGCAATTACATGATACTGCGGTGCGTCTTCGCAAAAATATTTCAAAGCGGTTAGTCCTCCTACTGCTTCCTGAATTTCGTCAAATACAATAAGCGTATCTTCCGGATTAATTGCTGTACGTGCAATGACCGACAAACTTGTTAAAATCCGCTGCATGTCAAAGTCAACTTCAAAAAGGTCTCGTAGAACCTTCATTTTCTCGAAATTGATGTACACCATTTGCTTGTATTCCTGCTTGCCAAATTCTTGAATGAGCCAGGTTTTTCCTACCTGTCGTGCGCCTAATATTATAAGCGGTTTTCTTTTATCGCCTAATTTCCATTCATTCAGCTCTTTAAACTTGTCTCTATACATTTTTCTCGACTTATAATAGCTGCAAAAATACAATTTTATATACTAATATACAACTGTTTTGTACATTTTTCTCGACTACTACATATTTTTCTATTTCCTTTTTTCATAAATGTTTCATTGCATAGGTATTTTAAGTTGCTACTCGCACCCGTCGCACTATTCATTTTGCATTGCTACAACTGGTTGGCGACGGGTTATGATAAAGAAAAGTATCCTTGTCATCCTGAACGAAGTGAAGGATCTAGCGTTGTCATCCCGTAGGGCATCGAAGGAACTAGCTCGAACTATCTTCTTTCCCCTTTAGGGGTTAGGGGCATCTTTTTGTCCTTTTTCTCCTTTTTTTGTCCGTTTTTACCTTTTTTTCTTGCTAAAGCCCCCTTATTTTTTTAGCGATAAAATTTGGAAACTCTTTAAATTCAAATATCTTATGAAAAAAACTTACTTTCTTGCGCTCCTTCTGGCTCTTAGCTATATGAGCGCTTTTGCAGCCAATTACGATGTATCGGTTTATACCGATGGTGCAGCCACAGTTGCCAACACCCTCCGTTGGGCTATTACGCAGGCGAATGGTGCCGATGGCAACACCATTTCATTTAGTGGTACACCTACGGACATTACCGTTGTAGCTACTGCATTACCAGCAATCAACAAAAACATGACCATTAATACTGGTAGTACCATGATTACGATTGCTGCATTGGCAGCAACTAATATTATTACTGTCAACGCTGGTAAAACAGTCACATTAAACTACCTGACGCTAAAAAATGCCACTGCCGCAGCACTTAATACAAGTGGTACAACTACAGTGAACAATTGTGTTTTTACTGGTAACAATAGTACAAATGGTGGAGGCACAAGAGTCTATGGAGGATCATTATCTTGCAACTATTGTACTTTTTCGGGTAATACTGGTGCAACTGCAGCCGAATAACTAATCGGATTTGATACACAGAAACAGTAGCCATAATTAGGCATTAGATTAAAAAGCAGGAGTCAACTGTAAAAGTTGAGTTTCTGCTTTTCTTTTGTCTTTCTGTAAATTGTTAGTATTATTTGATATTAATGTAAATAATATGACAAATTTCTTTGTATCTTTGCCAAAATAATACTGTCATCTATTTTGGCAACCTGCGCTTAAAAAATCTAAGTTATGTTATCACCAAAAAATCGAAAGCGAACACTGCTGTTGAACATAGTTTTGGTGATTTACATTCCGATATTCGGTCAATTGTATATCGAGAGCCTTCAGCCAAGCATAATGACGGAGTTAGTAACAGAAATATTCAAAGACAGTAAAGGCTTGATGTGGGTTGGTACAACTATGGGTTTGTATAGCTATGATGGACATGAATTTGTAACTTTCACAACAAAGCCGCAGGATAATAATTCAATTTCGGATAATCACGTTATTTGCATCACAGAGGATAATGACGGTTTTTTATGGATAGGCACGATGGAAGGCCTCAATAAGTTCGACCGCACTACCAATTCATTTACCCGTTACTATACCGGTCCTTCCAATCAGAATTCATTGATATCGAATTCAATCAGATGTATTTATGTCGATAATGATAACTATTTGTGGATTGGAAACAATGGTGGCATTGTAAGCCTGGATCCTTCCCGTAAAAATTATAAACGTTTTCTGACCAATGTAAAAATCAGAAATAGTTTTGAAGTGCTTCAATCGCATTCAATAGTTGCAAAAGACAATAATACGCTCTGGATTGGTAGTTGGAAACATGGATTGATAGAACTTGACAAAGCAAGTGGTAAGTACAAATTGTATTTGCACGAATCCAATAATCCAAACTCGATTGCTGAAGATAATATTTCCGGCTTTTATTACGAAAAACAAAATGGTAAACTCTGGATAGGCCATTATGATAGATTAATATCTGTTTTTGATGTTCGAACCGGAAAATTCACTGAAATTGGTCATCAATTCTATAAAAAAGGTAGAATTCTGAATGTAATGTCCATGATCAGAAATCACGATAAAAAACTATGGTTTGCTTCCGATATTGGTTTGTTGATTTTTGATGAACTAAAAGGAAAATTTGACCTTCAGGAACTTGAGAAAAACATACTATTACCCAAAAACCCTTCTGTTAATAAATTATTGCTTGATTCGGATGGTATTGTTTGGATTGGTGCAAATAAACTTTACTTTCACAATACACTTATCGATAGATTCAGTAAATACATTGTAAACCTGCCAAAAGAAAACAAGCTCATTTTACAAAATTACGCAAAAACATTCTATAAAGATAAATTTCAAAGGTTATGGATTGGGACATTTAGCGATGGCATAATAATCATAGAAAAGACTGGGAAAGTGAAACGCATCTATTTACAGAATACTGTAAATTCTGTTTCGCACATCATTCAGGTAAACGATAAATTGCTTTCAATATCAACTTCATCAGGTTTGTTTTTTGTTGATGTAGAAACCCTGAAAATAGTTAGACACATCACACACGACAGCAATAATCCAAACTCGCTTTTTTTTGATATTGTAGGTATGAGTTACCCCGATTCGGAAGGAAATCTTTGGATGATTACTCAGGAAAGTGTTGATCGAATGAATTTAAAAACCGGAAAATTTGTACATTTTACCAAAAATAATCCGAACGGCATTTCGTACTACAAAGGCACCTCTATTACTGAAGATAAACAAAAAAACATATGGATTGGTACCTTTAACGGATTAAACCGCTATAACCTTAAAACCAGTAAATTCACCAATTATTTTAATAATCCGAACGGCGAAAAATCAATCAGTAAATCCTATATTTCTGATATAGTGTGTACAAATAACGGCGATTTATGGATTACAACCACCAAAGGACTTAATAAATTTAATTACGAAACGGAATCGTTTACAAAATATTTCGAAAACAGTGGATTTGCTTCGGACATTATGGGTAATCTGATTGAAGATAAAAATAATAATTTATGGATTTCGACCAATCTAGGTCTTTCGATATTTTCTCCAAAAACCGGCAAAGTGGTTAACTTTGATAGTAAAGATGGTCTCAATCCGAACACCGAATCAATTTATATTGATATGTCGGGTGATATTTTCGTTGGTGGTAAACATTACGACTACTATGGGTTTAACCCCGATAAAATTGTTGAAAATAAAATTATTCCTCCGGTAATTATTACCGACTTCAAAATTTACAATAAATCAATCAAAAATAGTAACGACGAACAATTAACTGAAATACTATCCTGTATTTATTCAAAAAGTAAAATTACGCTACATCACGATCAGTCTGTATTCAGTATTGTTTTCAGTGCACTGAATTATACCAACGGCGATAAAAACCAGTTTAAATACAAGTTGGAAGGATTTGACAAAGAATGGATACTTACTGACTCGAAGCGCCGTGAAGCAGCCTATACAAATCTGAACCCCGGAAAATATACTTTTAGGGTTATTGCATCGAATAACGATGGATACTGGAACGAAGAAGGAGTTACTATTCAGATTGAAGTATTACCCCCGTTCTGGTTGTCGTGGTATGCTTTCATATTTTACACAATATTAGTTGCAGGAATATTATTGTATATGCGAAACAGATTGATAAAGCGCGAATTGGAACGACATCGTATTGCTACCGAAAAAATGGAGGCGGAACGTATTCATGAAACAGATCAATTAAAACTTCGATTTTTCTCGAATATTTCGCACGAATTACGCACACCGCTTACCTTAATCCTTGGCCCTGTGGATCGCATGACCAAGGCTATTCGTAATGCTATCGATCCCGTTTTTTTTCAAAACCAGTTACAGTTGGTCTATCGCAACTCTTTGCGTTTGGAACATCTGATTTCCGAAATTATGGATACTTTTAAAGTAGAATCCGGAAGCATGAAACTAAAAGCTGAAAAAATGGATATTGTTAGCTTTATTCAAAGTATATGTAATCTCTTTCAGCATATAGCCGACGATAGAAACCTGACATTCCGTTTCGAATCGGATGTGGAACAACTGGAGGTTTGGTTCGACCCCGAAAAACTGGAGAAGGTAATTTACAATCTGCTTTCGAATGCCTTTAAATTTACAACAAATGGCGAATTGAAGGTTCAGTTATCTGTAATTAACAACAATACAGCACTTTACCCAAATGGCTATGTGCAGGTTACTGTAAGCGATACCGGTTGCGGTATAGCAGCCGATGAACTCGAACATGTTTTTAAACGGTTTTTTCAGGCCAACAATCAATCCAAAACCGAGCAGGAAGGAACAGGCTTAGGCATGGCTCTTACGAAAGAGCTTGTCGAACTTCATAAAGGTAATATTGATGTAAAAAGTACAATTAACGAAGGTACGCAATACATTTTTTGCTTGCAACTCGGTCAGGAACATTTTGATGAATCTAATTTATATACACCAAAACCCGAAGAAGGTAGTCAACGAAAAAAGCGCATGGATTTGCTTATTTCTACAGAATTAACAGATGCGATAAACGAAGATTTGAATGTGACTAAATCAAAATTGCCACTCCTGCTTATTGTTGAAGATAACAAAGATTTAAGGATATATCTGAAAGATTTATTAAAAGATAAATTTAAAATAGAAATTGCAGCAAATGGGAAAGCCGGATTGGATAAAACAATTGAATTGATGCCCGACCTCGTAGTGAGCGACGTAATGATGCCTGTAATGGATGGAATTGAAATGACCAAACAAATTAAATCCAACCCACAAATTTGCCACATTCCGGTTATTTTGCTTACGGCTCGCGATTCCGTAGAGTATAAAATTGAAGGATTGGAAACTGGTGCTTTCGATTATATTACTAAACCATTTAACGAAGATATTTTATTGCTTAAAATCAGAAATATTCAAAAAAACAAAGAAGCTTTAAGTAAGTTTTACATCGATGGTATAAAAAACAATAGTTTTGATAAAGATAAGTTTGTTAATTCAGATGTTTTTATTCCTTCATCGGATAAGATGTTTGTTGATAAACTTAAAAAGTTAATGGAGGAAAATATACAAAATCCAAATTTTTCGGTCGATATATTGGCTTCGGCAGTGAATATGTCGGTTCGCAACTTAAACCGAAAAATGAATGCCCTACTTAGGTGTTCGGCTTTGGATTTAATGACAGAACTCCGACTTAATAAAGCAAAAATTCTGATTGAAAACTCGGATTTGAACATTGCCCAAATTGCATTCGATTGTGGATTTTATGATTCGAACTACTTTGGTAAGTGCTTTAAAAAGCATTATGGTAACACACCCAAAGATTATAGACAATTATTTAAGAGTCAGACCTAATATAAAACAGTATAAATATCCCACTTTTTAAAAGTGGGATATTTTTTTTTGAAGTTTGTCCTTTTTGTCCTTAATATTGACCGTAATTTCCTTTTTAAATGTGACTTTGTAGCCTAATTTTGTCAAGCTAATAAAATTATGCACATCAATAAATGAATATAAGGATAAAAGATTTTATTCATAAAAAAATTAAATGGTCGGATGAAATATTTGAGTATTTAATTATTTCGTTAATATCATTATTTGTTGTTTTTATTGTTTTTCTACTATTTATTTCAATATAATTTCTATCTATATTAACTTTCACTAATCTTTAAATTTTATTTTATTATGAACAAAAACAGAAACTTTTTAAAAGCATTGTTACTTGGAGCAATCATGTTGAATGGTGCGAATGCTATGGCTGCCGACCCGCTTGTTTCGCAAGCATCGAAAGGACGCATAGCAATCGACGCTGATGGTGGCGAATGGGGCTTAGTTACAGCCACTCCCATCGATTATGTAAATTATGGTGCAACAAACCTGACAACAGGTGCCGAAGCTGCCGATTTTAGTGGCTCTTTCAAGACAACTTGGGATGCCAAAAAATTGTATCTATATTTTGATATCAAAGATGATATTAAAGTAAAAAAAGGTACTTCGTATTTGGTTGACAACCTTGAAATTTGGTTGGATGTGAACAAATCGAAAACTGCAACTTTTGATGGTATCGACGACATCAAGATTCGTATCAACCGTGATACTACATTGACTAGTGGTGCTCCCGGCGATAACACCTTAGGTGATTATCCATGGACTGCAACTTCTACCGATGGGATGAAAGGTATGAATGTAATTCAAAAAGAAGTAACCGGTGGTTACATTGTTGAAGTTTCTATACCTTGGGATTCTATTCAGGTAAAAAACCCGAACAAAATTGCTATTGGTGAAAATACCGAAATTGGCTTTGGAGTGTATATTTGCGATCAGGACGATGCTGCCGCAGGTGGAACAACACGTACCAAACTCTTTTGGGGCGATGCTACCACTGTTGCCGGTAATCCATCTACTTGGGGAACATTGAAATTAGCAGGTACACCTGTTGAAACAACCTTGGTTTTGCAAGCTGCCAAAGGTAAATTTGCAATTGATGCTGATGGTGGCGATTGGGGATTAGTAACTGCCACGCCTGTAGCCGTAGTAAATTATGGTGCTGCTAA
>JAIFKX010000185.1 GCA_020049335.1 Paludibacter sp.
AAAAATTGACGACCATCGCTTTCGGTCTTTTAATGCAGAAGTAATCCATGAATAATTTACAAATTTCAACAAATGAAAAACAACAATATGAGAAAAAATATATTTACTATCGCAATAATTGCAATAATTTTCGTTTTATCATCGTGTGAGAAAGATGAAGTTAAAAATGATTTTATGTTAGAGAATGTTTTATTTGAACAAAATGACTACAATAATGAACTAAGTGAATTTACAAATTCTGTAAGAAATGCTTTAAAATCAAACGAAGATTTTAGGTGCTTAATAAAAAGCGAAGCAATAAGACAATTCGATGGAGACTACGATGTATTGGTAAGTAGGATTATCGACAAAAAATTATCATCTATTGAAAGTGTAAATGGTATTAATAAAGTAGTATCAAATTACACTGTTAAAAATCTTTTAGAGGATTCGTATTTTAGAAATAATGGTTCAAAACTAAAAGTAAAAAGTGACTATAGTCCTTTTGAAGAATTATTAAAGATGTATCCGTTACTTCAAATTTCAATACCCGAAAATGCAGAAAAGTGGAATTCGGCAACAGAGATACCTATTATAACTTTTATACCTAAAGAATATGAAGATGGAGTAACAAAATTTGTTACAGGATATACAAATGATGGTAAAATTATAAGAATTGATGCGGTTAACCCTCCTGATTACCCGGTAATTGTTATTGGTCAAAATGAACGAATAGAAGAAAATGGAGAGGTAATTCAATTTGCAAATTCGGAATTTAATATTGAGAATCCCACAAGTTTAAATGCAGTTGCTACATCAACAGGTGTAATGCTTAACTGGCTTATTTCAGCAAATGCAAACACGAATAATATTACAGGATATAATATTTATAGAAAAAGTCCTTCTGATAACGATTTTGTATTATTGTCAACATGTAACGGTGTTTATAATCAATCCTATTTTGATAATACTACTACAACAGGATTAACATATTTATATTATATTCGATCATATTATGACACAGAGGTATCTACGCCGTCTAACACTGTATCAGTTATTGCTTCAAACCGACCAGCATCTGTTTTAAGCTTCTCTGCGGAACAAAATAATGCAAGTGAAATAAAATTAAAATGGTCAACTGATAATAGTCAATATATAGAAAAGGTACTAATTTATAAACAAGTTATAGGCAACACTAATAATTTATATAAAGAATTTCAATCAAACATTTACGAATGCTTTGATAATAATCTTGAGCAGGGAAAAAAAGTAGAATATTCAATACAGATTAAAACACCAACTGGAATTTCTAATCCGAAGTATGACTTTATTAATATTCCATATCGAGACCCGTCAACACCTTCCCCTGTAATTATAAGAAGACTCTCATACACAGATTCAAGCTTAGAAAACTGGCTAAGAGGACGACCTGAATTTCACATAAAAGTACTTAATGTTGGTACTGACAAGAAAACTCCTTATGAAGTTCAAGATGAAATTCGTTGTAATTATAGCTTATTTGGGGATAGGTATTCACAATCATTTAGCAGTACAGTATTAAACTGGAAGCCAGGGTTTTGGTTTGACATGCTAACATTTTATGTTATTGAGAGTGACAGCTCCGATGATTGGGAGTTTACATTTGCTGCAAACTTAAACTACAAAGACACTATTAACAAAAAATTAGGAGTAACATCTTCTATTGGTGTTAAATATAATTTCTCAAAAAGTGGTCAAAAAATTGGGTATCAATATTTGGATTATTATCAAGATAAAAATATAACGTTGAATTTTCCGAATTATGGATTTAAAATGACATTGAGTGATAATACAAGCGGAAGAAGATAATCATTTATTTAAAAACAATTTACACATGAGAAATATATCAGTATTTTTAATTGCATTTATAGCAAGTAGCTATATGTACTCTCAAGAAGAAACTACCATAGGACTTTACCATTCAAATGGTCTTTTGACAGATTATGAGAAGTATTTTGATGCGACAAATTCGATTGGAGTTCGTTTAGAACACAGGTTTTTAAAAAATTGGGGAATTGGTGGTAGCATCAATTTACATAGCTATAGCTTTAATAATTCAAATGTTAATATTAAGTATAGCTCAATTCCAATATATTTAAAATACTATACGAATATTTTAAATATATCCGGATTATTATTTGCAGAGTCGTTTATCAGTAGGAGCGGAACAATAAACTACTCCGACATTTCACCTATAAATAACTTTGGTAGTTTTAATTATGGAGTAGGGATTTCAATTGGAAAGCAATTTAATATATCGGAAAAAATTACTTTAGAACCTGAAATTAAATTTATTTCAAACAGTGTAGATGGGCTGAATTCCGAATTTATTTTAGGAGTATGCTTGTTTTACAGCTTGTAGTTCGGAAAAAAGAACTTATGGCAATGTGCATTTAGCGACTAAGCTGAACGCACATTTATATACGTTGGAATAGCTTAATTTAATAAGATAAAAAGACATGAAACAAAATATTTTTCTATATATCATTATCCATGCTCCTCAGCTGGGCGTAGGATGTTGGCTCGACATAGGCTCTTTGCCTATGTCGCGGTAAAAGCAAAGCTCCTGCTTTGCATATTTAGAATATAATATTAAAAGCAGGAGCTTTTATTTTAGCCGAGCGTAGGCTGGAGCCAATTCTCAGCGTCCGACGCTTATTGCTACACTACGAAGAACTGGGACGGTGTAGATTGCACTGATATAATTACAAACTTCGCTGAATATGACTTACTATCAAATACTTACATAAAAACAACAACAATAAATGGATTGCGTAATGAAGTCATTAAATTATAAAATTAGGGAGTATCGGTTTCGAATACTATTTTTCACTTTACTCAGTTGTTCTTCATTTTTTTCTTACGGTCAGTCAAAACCTCAAAAGAATGACTTATTCTACTCTAAAATTGCATCCCTTAAGCCAGAAATGACAAAGGAGAATGTAAAAAAAATAATGGGAGAACCGTATAAAATATCCTTTACTAACAATGAGAAACAAGAATTTATTGAAGATTTATATTATAAAAACTCAATATACATTGAAAAGTGGTATGTAATAACCTATCAATGCGTTTTTGTGAATGACAGATTAAAGTCGCTTCTTCAGAAAGAATTGACATTTGATTCTCAAAATATTCAAGTTGTAAATTGAAAATCTGTCATAAAGATAAAGTTACAAACTTATAAACGTACTTTTTGATTTAATATTTTTTACTAAAGACTAATAAGGCTGTCTCAAAAGTACAGCCTTATTTTTTTGAATGTCCTAAATCGACTCACCGTAAAACCACGCGATGCCCGCCGGGTTTACAACTTCAAACTGAGATTAGTGTGTAATTTGAGAATATAAGTTGGTCAATTTGGCCTATATTTTAATGCAATTTGTTAGCCTTGCCAATTTATTTTTTCAAAAATGGCGTAAACATCTCATTATATAATAGTTACGAAAGATGCATTTGCCCTACCTTGCCACACTTTTTTTTGTACAATCAAATAATCGGATATAACTTTGGGTACAAATTTAAGCTACAACTTCAGAAGTCTTTTTTACAGCCAATGCTTGGACAAGCGAAAATTATACGCTCTAAATTACGTATGGAACGACAACCTTAATAGGTGAGTTTAGCGTAGAATAATATTTAGCCTTGATTGTGGAATCACCTCACGGCGAGCCTTTAATAATTCGTTGGGAGGTGATATTTATAAAAAAGCAAGATTCGGAGAACCATTGAACCCTCGCCGAATCTTGCCAAAAAAATAACTTAACCATTTAAAACAAAACAGCTAAGTAGAGTGCAAAAGTAGCAAAAATTATGAAAGCAACCATTCTGAACAACGGATGAAAAATTGACGACCAGCGCTTTCGGTCTTTTAGTGCAGAAGTAATCCATGAATAATTTACAAATTTCAACAAATAAAAAACAATAATATGAGAAAAAATATATTTACTATCGCAATAATTGCAATAATTTTCGTTTTAAGTTCGTGTGAGAAAGATGAAACTCAAACAAAAGCATCTGAAACAAATGACACAGGATTATTATCTATTGAGTATAAGTACTCAGACACTATCAGACTTTCAAATAATGAGCAGGGATATGTTGATATTGTAGTTTCGTCAGATAAAGAAGATGTCTTAAAATCTCATTTAAGCAAAAATGAGTATTGTTTGGAAACAAGTGAAACTATTGATTATGAAACTCAAGTTGAAAATAATCAGTTAAGTCCTTTAAATTCTGATATAAACACTATTGATATTGATAAACTTCCAAAGATTAAAGTTGATATAATTAATCAAAAAGGTATCAATAAATACGGTATTAGATGTTTACCAAAGCAAAATTCAAACAGTTCTGCTATTCAAAAGGCAAAAAACTATCCGGGAAGCAATGTAATTGTTTATCCAAATCAATCGTATTATGAATATAGTTCACAAATTCATAAAACTTATGGTGCAATAAAATATACATATTACACTCGTGATGATGTTTATTTGCCAATTAATCGAGTAAGGTTTGGGAGCAAAGATTGTTGGTTGTGTAAAGTTGACACTTGGCCTAATGGTCAATGGGGATATCTAAATGATAAAAATACTGGTTATTGGAGTTATGAAAAAAACACCTTTGGTATAGATGGACCAGATTATCAAGGCTATGGAATTTATAGACTTTATACGGGTGTTTTGTCAATGTCACCAAATAATCATTTTTGCAGATGGGAAACATTCTCATTTCCTGATAATTGGTAGTTGATATTTCTAACAAATAGTACTAACGGTTATAGACAATCGTTAGTACTATTAAAACAAACAAAATGCAGAACAAAATTTTATTCACGGCTCTGTTTATTTTCAGCTTATACTCTTGTACTACTGACATGTACAGGGTTGATATAGACTTATCTGAAGGATTTGAACCTCAGATTGCAGTTACATCTGTTCTAAGTCCCGATTCGAGCATCAGGTTTAGATGTATGTCAACTTATGCTGCATATACAAAAAATCCAGACTCAGTACCTGCTGTAAGCAAAGCAGTATTATATGATGTTACAAATAATACATCATATAACCTCAATCAAACAAAAAAGAACAATTCTTTAATTTTAAGTATAAATGATTATTATCCTAAAAAAGGCAATATTTACACGATTGTAGTCGAAACTACAAATCCTAAAGCGAATATCGTAATTACCGACACAGTGCCACCTGAACAACCAACAATAACAAATGTAAAAATCACTTCAATACAGAACACATCTGATTTTATTGGAACAGTTACATTTAAACCAATAACTTCTGAAAAAACAGTTTATTACGAATTAGTTTTATTTAGACAAGATAACGGTGGTGTATTTGCCTCTAACCCCACAGAACCATTTTGGCAAACCACACTGAAAACGAGCGATCGTATTATTACACAAGAAGATTATTATCCAAGCTTGTTACTGCTTGAAGCTGAGCAACCAAAATCTTTACTTTTCCGATTAAACAAAAACAGTCAAATATATTGTATTAATTTTGAGTATAATGCTGGGGAGATTCAGTCTTGGGGAGGTGCTGAAATATCTTCAATCGATAACAATTTACGAATAGAATTACGAGTGGTATCATTTAACTACTTCAGGTATAAAACTTCGTTATATAAGCAAAAATACGCAGCCGAAGGCGATTTGCTGTATGGTATGTCGGCTCCGGTTAAGGTTTATAGTAATGTGTCGGGAGGAGTTGGTATTTTAGGTTCGTATTGCAAAACCGACACTACCGTTTTTGTTGAAGGAAAAACATATAGAAATTAGCTTTATACATGATAAAATTTAAAAATCATATGCAAAAAACGATATTTCTCAAAGTTCTATTTCTTTTTAGCCTAAATTCGTGTACAACTGATTTGTACAAAGTTGATATAGATTTATCTGAAGGTTTCGAACCTCAGATTGCAGTTACATCTGTTCTAAATCCCGATTCAGCTATTAACTTAAGTTGTATTTTAACTGTTGTGGCATATTCAAATAAACAAACTAATGCACCTGTAATAAACAAAGCCATCTTGTATGATATTACAAATAGTAATGTTTATGAGCTAAGCAAGAAAAGCAAAAATCAATCCGTGTTATTAAGCCTGAATGATTTGAAACCAATGCAAGGAGGTATTTATAAAGTTGTTTTAGATATTTCTAATCCCACAGCCAGTATTGTTATTACAGACACTGTACCACTTCTTAAACCAACAATTACCGATGTCAAGATATCCTCCATACAGAATACAGTTGATTTTTTTGGAACAGTTAATTTTATTCCTGTAGTATCGGAAAGAACCGTTTACTATGAATTAGTAATATACTGTCAAAGGCAAGGACTTTTAATTCCTAATCCAGCAGAACAATATTGGCAAACTACTCTAAAAACGAGCGATCGCATTGTAACGCAGGAAGATTATTATCCGAGTTTGTTGCTGCTTGAAGCTGAAAATCCTCAATCATTACTTTTCAGGATGGACAAAAACAATATAATTAACACCATTAACTTTGAGTACGACGCAGGTTCACATGGCTATTGGGGTCATATTTCTTCAATCGATAACAATTTACGAATAGAATTACGAGTGGTATCATATAATTATTTCAGATACAAAACATCACTTTACAAGCAGAGATACGCAGCCGAAGGCGATTTGCTATATGGTATGTCGGCACCAGTTAAGGTTTATAGTAATGTGTCGGGAGGAGTTGGTATTTTGGGTTCGTATTGCAAGACAGACACTACCGTTTATGTTGAAGGAAAAACTTATCGGAACTAAAATGAAAAAAAGAACATATATTTTTTTGCTGCTTACAGTTTTGTCTGGATTTTTGTTGGCAAAAAACAATAAGCTTATATCTGGTACAATTTACGATGTTTTTTCGTCCGAAGTACTTATTGGAGCAAATGTTTACGACAAAATTTCCGGTAAAGGAACAGTAACCGACAATCAGGGTCATTATGCACTTTGGGTGTCGAATGTGTGCGACTCGGTTCTGCTTGAAGTTTCCTATTTGGGTTACAATACGCAAATTATGAAGCCTAATTGCAAACTAACAGAGATAAACTGGAAATTAACTCCAACAACCTTTGGTTTAGAGGAGGTGGAAATTAATGCCAAAAGAAAAAATGCACTCGATCCCAAACTTGCATCGTTTAAAATTAGCAAGTTAGAGTTGGATGCATTGCCTGGTTTTGCAGGCGAAAAAGATTTATTGAAATACCTACAACTTACACCGGGTGTTCAGCTTACTGGTGATGGTAATACAGGTCTGTTTGTGCGTGGTGGAAGCAACGATCAGAATCTTTTTTTGTTGGATGATATGCCGCTTTATCATGTTAATCATTTAGGCAATCTGGTATCGACTTTTAATGCCGATATTATAAAAAGTGCTGAATTGTTTCTGGGTGCTTTTCCTGCTGAATATGGTGGTCGGTTGTCATCGGTTGTTGATGTTCGCATGAAAGACGGAGATTTGAATCAACACCACAAAAGCTTAACTTTAGGCATGTTGACTTCCAAAATTCAGTTAGATGGTCCACTTATAAAGGGGAAAATGGCTTATATGGCCTCGTTTCGAATAAATACTATGCCCATTTTTAAATGGTTTTTCGATATGGATACTGAATTTGCTATGTATGATATAAATCTGAAATGCAACTATATACTTACACCTAAAAGCAGATTATATGCAAGTTTTTACACAGGCGAAGATGCTGTACGTTACAATTTTGAAGCTGCCGACGAGAATTTAACTTCAGATATGTCAACTTCATGGGGCAATCGGGCATTTTCACTCCGATACAATCAGATACTTTCGGCACGATTGCAATTAAATTTTGTGGCAGGTAATTCTAGGTATCATTACGGCGAGAAAAGCAAACTTGATTTTTACAATTCGGACAAGGTATTAGAGGATGAATTTAAAAGCAACTTCGTTTCGAGTATTTCCGATAATTTTTTTATTGCGAAAGCTAAATACGCTTTCAGCAATAACATGAAACTGCAAGCAGGATATAATTTCATTTATCATATTTATAATCCTGGCTCAAACACCATTCAACAATCAGGAAATAACCTCAGTACATTGAATACCCGAATTGGGTATGCTCAAAGCAATGCGCTTGATCATGCTTTATTTACAGATATAACTATTGATAATTTAGCCGGTTTTGGTTTTAATATTGGTTTTAGGGAAAATATACTTCAAATTGGCAACACTATCTTCAACGACTTTCAACCCCGATTGCTTATGACTCGTAAAATAACAAACGAATTAGCGATTAAGCTCTCTGGCTCTCGTATTTGGCAGCCTTTTCATCTGATTTCGAATAATAGTGCCGGTTTTTCAGCCGACTATCGTATTCCCGTAATGGAAATTGCACCTCCGGCTATTAGCAATCAAGCTTCTGTTGCGTTAAGCTACATACCAGACCAAAGCAGCTATGAGTTTTCAGCCGAAATGTATTATAAAAGAATGGAACGATTGGTTGAATTAAAACAAGGTATTAATTTTGCCGTTGATTTCTCGGGCTGGGAAAAAATATTGGCAACCAATGGCATTGGCAATTCAAAAGGGGTTGATTTGTTAATTCGTAAAGTTCAAGGATTATCTACGGGTTGGGTTGGCATGTCTGTTGCTCAGGCAACGCGTCATTTTAATGATTTGAACGATGGCAAAGTCTTTCCATTCAAATACGACAGATTACTCGATATTGGCTGTTTGTTTCAGCAGCAATTGAGCAAAAAATTCACATTCTCGGCAACCTGGGTTTTTGGTACCGGACTTCCATATAATATCCCACGTTCACAATACATCGACTCGGAAGGAAATGTAATAATTCTTTACGGTAAAATGAATGAATTTCGACAAAAAACCTACCACAGGCTTGATATTGGTATTTCGTACAAAATTAAAATGAAGAAAGCAGAAAGTAGTTGGGATTTAAGCGTTATCAACGTTTACAACAGGCGTAATCCCTATTTGTACCGCACACAAAGTATAGATCAAATGCTTAAGCTGTACGAGTTTAGTTTATTTCCGTTTTTGCCTTCGTTGAGTTATACCGTGAGAATATAGTGATTTGTGTATTCAACGTTTAAGAGAAACGTTAAAACAGCTATAATTAATGTAAGTTTAAAATATCCTAATTATTAAAACACAACCAGAAGAAAGGGTATAATTCACCATTATATCCCTTTTCTCTGGTTTTATAAAAAAGAATATGAACTACCTAAGATTGTTTTTATTTTGTTTTACAATAGTCTTTGGACAATGCATAATTGCTCAAGATACCAAATTTAATATTAAACTTAGTGGAAGTCAAGTTACTAATGTAAGATTAACTCATTTATCTGTATTTATCACATCATATACTGGTGATGAATATTTCCCAATCGAAAAGCCAGCTTTTCATTTTCGAACAGAAATGAATTATTCCATAACAAAAAGTATTCAGACAGGACTTTATTTTGGTCTTTCTGACCTTACAGTTTTTCTTGACCCCAATGAACAGCCAATAAAATCTACATATACAAACTCAACAGGTTTTTTTTATGGGATACAGGTGAACTATAAAATACTACCTTTATTTTTCGAACAACAAACTCGTTTTGATGTATATATACCTGCCCAATTGGGTTTAGTAAGTAAGCAAGTTGGTAATGATTACAGAAGGCACTATAACGAACATACTCTTGAAGCCGGAATTGGTTTAGGCGCAGCAATTAATTTTTCTCGTAAGTTTGGAGTCTTCGGTGAAGCATTGGGCGGTCGGTTTTATTATAGCAATTTTAATTGGCGTACAGGGTTAAGTTTTAGATTTTAATCAAATAAATGCAAAGTAATTTAAGAATAGCAATAATTTTCTTGCTTATAATTGTGTACAGTCCAAATTTAGTAGTTGCTCAGGACTCTGTGCCTGTAAATAATCAACGTCTTTCATTGAAAGTATTTGGTGCTTTAGTTAATGGAACGCCATATATGTCTTCCGATAATCAATTATTATTTGTTAAACAAAGACCTAAGGTTGGCATATCTATTAGCTATCAATTTTTAAAAAATCTAAATACTGCAATGAATGTGGCTTATCTAAATCCATATAGAGCCATTCCATTACGCGATGGTACTTCAACCCAGCTTCTGTCCGCAAAATCTTCGGTTTGGTATTATGGTATAAGCTTTTCTTACGATGTTTTACCCGTAATTTTTAATACAAACCGTATCCGATTTGATGTTTATCCGATACTGTCAACCAATTATGTTCATGAAAAATGGATGGCTTTGGACTCACGTATCCGGGGCTCTTCGACCTTTTGGGAATATAACGGAGGTATAGGCTTAGGTTATAATTTGAACAATCATATTGGACTTTTCACTGAATCTCTTTGGGGGAAATTTTATAATTATGATAAGTTTCAAGTAAAAGCAGGATTAAGATTAAAACTTTAGATATAAATGATTTTAAGAATTATCGAAAAATATATGAAGCATTATTTTTTTTATATTATTACTATTTTAAGCATTCAATGTTTTCTTACCTCCTGCCATGCTTTGGTGGAAGATGAATTTCCTGATTTTGCTAAAATGCCAGTTATGAACGGATTGTTGCAAGCCGATAGCACTTTTCGAGTGCAGGTAAGTTTAACCGCAAACCTTACCGATACTGCTCCAACCTACGTGAGTAATGCACGCGTAATTATCGAAAGTCTGGTGGATACGCCTGACACCTTGGTTTATACCGAAAAGGGTTGGTATGTAAGCGCACGAACTGCAAAAGCGGAAGCAAGCTATACTTGCAGAGCTGAAATACCCAACTTACCCACTATCAGTGCTCAAACTACTATACCTGCCCAAACCGAAATTGATTCCATTGCTTATATTGATTTAGTGGGGCGCGACGAAGAAGGTGATAAAATTTCCTCCATACAGTTTCGTATCCGTAATAACGCAACTATTAAAAGCTATTGGAGTTTCAACCTAAAAGTTAAAGGTGTTTATACCAGACATAATTGGGAAACCGATGAAATGATGGACACTTTAATTGTAAGCGATAAGTATTTCTATATGAAAGCCGAGCAAGATTCTGTGTTGCTGAATGAGGCTAATCCGCTAGAAGTGTTTAGCAATAGCAAAATGAAAAATGACCAATATTGGGTGCGAACGTATTTTAACGAGCATTCAGGGGATATTGGCAGTAAAGATACTTTAGTGATAGAATTAAAGAATGTTGATGAATCGTATTACCGCTATGTAAAGCAGTATTATATTTACGAATCGGCTCAATATCCAAGTATTGGCCAGTCCAATCAAAAATATCCCATGTATTCGAATGTAAAAAATGGTTTGGGACTGTTTACAGGTTTGTCGGTTACAAGGAAAGAGATTGCTGCGAAAGAACTTGCCCCAAACCCCTAAAGGGGCTTTAAGAAAAGATGCCATTCGAAGCATTTAAAAATTTGCATTCAAAAAACTTTTAACTCCATGATTTTTAAAACAAAACCTTTATTATTCTCACTCCTTTGCGTCTTTGTGTCTTCGTGTTTAAGTTTGTCAGCAGCTACAATTCAACTTTCGGGTTTTGTGCGCGATGCGCAAACGGGTGAAGTACTGATTGGAGCCAATGTGTGGGAAAAATCGCATAACGCAGGAACGAGCACCGACAACCGTGGCTATTTTAATTTGAAAGTAACGACTCCCTGCTCGGTTACAGTTTCGTTTATCGGATACAAAGCGCAGCACCTACAACTAAACAGCACCCGCGATAGCTTAATCAGCGTAAAACTATACGCCGAAAACAGCTTGGCTGAAGTTACAGTAACCGCCACACGCGAGAAAACCTACGAAGTGAGCCGCCTTTCGGCAAAGGAGCTGATGCAAATTCCGGCTATTGGTGGTAAACCCGATGTGATAAAAGCCTTGCAGTTGCT
>JAIFKX010000328.1 GCA_020049335.1 Paludibacter sp.
CAGGGAGTTGCCACTTTTCAGTTGGATGATGTGGTGCTCACACCGGTAACTCCTTCGGCTGTTGAGGAATTGAAGTCGGATTTTAAAGTGAGTGGCGGGAAAGGCAAAATAGTATTTACCGGAGATGTAACTGACCTTGATATAGCTGTTTATTCGTTGACCGGTGTACAAACGAAGCAGAATTCCGACTTTCAATCAAAGGATATTTCTATGGATAAAGGGGTTTATATTGTAAAAATAAATAAGGGAAATAAGCTATATGGCACAACGAAAGTAGTTGTGCTATAAAATCAAAACTAATTCAGAAAATCAAATTTTAAATCCATGAAAATCACTAAAATCGCATTCATTTTATTTCTCTCAGTTTTTCAAAACAATATTTTTGCCGAAGCTCCGGCAGGAAAAGGTTACACCCTTATCTACAACGAAGAGTTTAAAGGCGACACGCTAAATACCAACGACTGGTTTTACCGTGAAGGTCGCCGCGAAGGCTTGGATTGGGTGGATGGATTTAACCGTAAAGAAAATGTGTACGTAAAAGATGGTGCACTGCATATTATTTGTCGCCGCGAATTCCTGAACGGACGGATGGAAAATACAGGCGGCGGTGTTTTGAGTAAACGCGATTTTGGTTACGGTTACTACGAATGCCTCTCGAAACCATTTATGGCCGGTCATGGTGTGCATACCTCATTTTGGCAACGCGGCAGTTTGCGCAACAACAACGATATTTTTGAGATTGATTCGTACGAAATTGACTCAAAACAGTATGTTGCAACCAACAACTTGTACATGAATCTGACTCGAAAAGGGCAGAAATCAACTCCATGGCCTTTCCGGGCGCATGTTGAATTTGAACTCGACAAAGATGGATGGTTTCTGGATGGTTACGAATACACGCCCGACGGAATTATTTTTTATGATAACGGAAAAGAAGTGGCTAAATGCGACTGGCATCAACTCACAGCCAATCAGATGATGTGGCTCACAGCCCTGAATGGTGTTGGAAAATTAGATACAGCTGCACAGCCCGGAGAATCGGTTTTTAAATATTTCCGCTATTATGCCAAAGATTATCCGGGTATCAATTTGTTGCCGAACGGAAATTTTGAGTTCAATTCGGATAGAATTGAAGCACATAAACCTGTTTCGTGGACACCTTCAGGAACTAAAAATGCCATTGAAGTGGTGGAGGGCAATGCTGTTCGCGATAATTACAAATTGCGTATTGGTAAAAATGAAGCCTTTTCTGCTACCATTCAGCAGCCACTCAGCTACATTATGAATGGTACTTATCAATTAACCGCTTATGTGCGTACTTCTGCAAAAATTAAAAATGCAGTCATAAAAGTTTCCGACTTTGGTGGAAAAGAGCTGTCGGCAATTATTCAACCTGCTTCCAAATGGACAAAAATCACCATTCCTGCTATCGAAGTAACCAATCATCAGGTTTCATTTGTAGTTTCGGCCGATGGAAATGCCAATGAATGGGTGGAGATTGATAACATAGAATTTATGAAACTGGCATTGAAAGGTCAAAAAATGGCGAAGCAACTACCATTTTGGGAAAAAGATGCTCCAATGTGGCAATTGGCTACAAAAGAGCCTGTTACCTTTACCGGCGATCAAAAGTTTTTCTTTTTTGCACGCAACGTAGGTTACGGTGATTCCATTACTGTGAATTTTAAGCTGAATGCAGCTGTAATAGCCAACACTGTACCCATTGCCCGCATGCCCAAAAAAGGCGATTCGGGTTGGGCAATTCAGCTCAGACAGGATGGAACGTTGGTTTTCAGCATTGGCAGTGAGGCTAATCACCACGATGTGATTGCTCCAAATGCATACAAAGCCGGAAAAGCGATGGATGTTAGTTGTGTTTTTGTAAATGGAACAGCCCTGATTTATGCCAATGGTAAATTGCTAAAAAAAGAAAGCGGCATTACCCAAAATACCAAAGATGCTACAGCCGCAGGTCGGTTGGGGACTGTAAATCAAAAGTTTGAAACAGTTGGCGATGTGGTACTCGAGAGCGACAAAAAATCGGTGGAGTCTTCAAAGTTCCAGAACTTCAAAGGTACTTTGCAAAATGTGAAAATGTATAATCGGGTTTTGAGATAGTAAATGACCCCCTGCCCCCTAAAGGGGATTCTAAGACGCAGTATTTGAAGGAAGACATAGAAACTTGGTCTGGCTCCATCTCCTCGGGAGAGGGCGGGGGGAGAGTTTATTTTCAATGATATTCGAAAGAAATCAGACAAAAGAGAGTAATGCTTGAATTGGATTGGGCGCCATTTATCCCGCAATAGGCGGGAGCCCATTCTTAAAAGAAGAATAGAGAAAATGGGCTTTAGCCAAATAATTATAAATACAGAATTGGGCTAAAGCCAATAATGAATTATTGATTTTATAATCCTCCAGCTAAAGCAGGAGGCAATTCAAAAGCAGGAGGCAATTCATTAGCTTGATAAACAACATTGATTCAAAAAAAATATAAAATACAAAACTCAAATGAAAAGAAAAATCTCTTTTTTATCATTACTATTTTTTGCATTGATATTCAGCAATTTATTTGCCGGAAATAAAGTTCAAAAATCCAACATTCCAACGTCATACAATGTAGTTTGGGACACGCCATCGCCTGATGCGTGGGAGTCGATGCCGCTTTCGGGTCGCTTTGGTGCAGGTGCCAATGTGTGGGTGCAGGATGGTGCGTTGTGGCTCTATCTGGCACACAATATGGCTTACGACGAAGAAGGGCGTTTGATGAAATTGGGTGCATTGCGGATTACTCCTGCCAACGGAGCGTTTACCGATTTGGCCTCGTTCAAACAGGAACTCGATTTGCCTTCGGGAGCTATATTTATCAATGCAATATCAAAAAAAGGAGCAAGCCTGAAAATGAAACTTTGGTTTGCCGACGAAAATTTAGTAATCGAATCGACTTCGAAACAAAAAACGGGATTCGAGATTAGTTTTGGTACCTGGCGCGATAAACCCCGCGACAGTTTGCACATTGACATGGGAAAACGGAAACATACCCTGCGTGCCGATAGTGTAAGCATGAGTAATGCTGGAATTGTGTGGAACCTTGAAAGCGAGTTAAAAAAACAATCGATTAGTCCCCAAAGCATCACAAATCCGACACTGAATAATGTGTTTGGAGGCGCCATTGTTTGCAACAGACCACTTTTGCCACAAAATAAAATAGCCGTAAATTGGCAACTTTGGAAAGGCGCTTCATGGAGCATGAACACTTCTGCTGAAAAGTCGCACACCATAGTAGTGGCATTGCGGGCAGGTCAAAACGAGCAACCACAATCATGGTTGACACAGGCTACAAGTCTTCTGAAAAAATCGAATCTGAAAATTGCCGCTACCAAAGAAGCTGCGCGTTGGAACGAATTCTGGAGTCGCTCGTACATACATATCAACAACGAAAAACCAGCTTCTGACTCTGCCCGAATTGTAAGTCGTAACTATCAGCTTTTCCGTTATATGCTGGCTACCAACCAAAATGGAAAGTTACCCCTGCTTTTCAATGGAGGTATTTTTACCGTGGATAATTTCAACAAAATAAAAGGAAATAACAACAATGAAGTAGGTCGTGTGCGCGTTGACCCATCTACTCCCGACCTTCGCCATTGGCTTTTCTGCGGTTTTATGGCGCAAAATCAGCGTTGGCTCGGCTGGCCAACCATCATGAACGGCGATGCTGATTTGTTGGAAGCATCGAACGCTTTTTATCGCATGCATGCGGCCTCGGCAGCTTCACGTGCCAAGGGTTTAGGCGCTCAGGGCGTTGTTTATCCCGAAGCCATTCAGGCATGGGGACTGACTTGGTATCCCACTCCAACGGGTCAGTGCGGGGCTACTCACCTGAAATATGCTTTTGCCATGATGCTCGAAAATGCCTGGATGGCATTGCACGGACATGCTACACTCGGAAAAGATATTAGTGCCGATATGGAATGGATAAAAGGAACTGTAAAGTTTTTCGATTCGTATTACCGCAAGGAGACCAAACGCCTCACGGGTAGCGAGTTGGACTCGACCGGTCGATTGAGTATTTTTCCGGCCAATTCTATCGAGTTGCTGGTGGGTGCCAAAAATCCGATTGAAGTAGTAGCCGGTTTGCAACGCATTACCGATGCATTGACCAAATTGCCGGAGAATCTGGTATCGAATGAAGAGAAAAAATATTTTGCCCGCTTATTGACTATTCTTCCTGAATTGCCCTTGGGTGAAAAAGATGGAAAAGCCATTCTGAAACCTGCATTTTCGTGGGAAAAAGAATATAATATGTGGGAATTGCCCGAATTGTATGTTGCCTGGCCTTATCGTATAAAAGGTGTTTCGAAACCCGGTACATGTCAGATTGTGCAGAACACATGGGATTTATTGCCCGAAAAACGAGCCAAATTTGTTACCCGCGATTATTCCTGGATGCCAGTTGCGGTGAATATGGCAGCCATGGGCAATACGCCCGAAGCCACAAAACGCATATTGGCAAAATTGGGAAATTTCAATCCGCAAGCTCGTTTCCCTGCATTCTTTGGTCCAGGTCACGACTGGGTTCCCGACCACAACTGGGGAGGCTCGGGCATGGTGGGCTTGCAGGAAATGCTTATGTCTGCCGACCCTTACGGCGATGGAAAAATATACTTGCTACCAGCCTGGCCTGTAAAATGGGATGTGGATTTCAAACTTCATGCTCCACAACAAACAATCATAGAAGCCAGTGTAAAAAACGGCAAAGTGGTTTCGCTGAAAGTAACCCCCGAATCGCGTCGCAAGGATGTGGTGTTGAATCCGGATTTTGGAATGTAAAGTTTTAATGCTAAATAAATAATGAGAACTACAAAAAAAATCATTTTTTCTCTGCTGCTAATCAGTCAGATAATTGGTGTGCAACAAGCAAATTCGCAAACCGCACAATTCGGTGAAATGACCAAACTCGAACAATTCGGAGCTCCTTCGGCAGGCGATTATAAGCCAACAGAGGCTGAAAAACAACGCATAGCCTGGTTTAGGGATGCCAAATTCGGGATGTTTATGCACTGGGGATTATTCTCTCAAATGGCCGGATATTGGAAAGGAAATAAAGTTTTAGGTGGCGAATGGGCACTAAAATTAAGCAAATTGCCGATTGAAGA
>JAIFKX010000112.1 GCA_020049335.1 Paludibacter sp.
TGAGAAAATCGAAACCAAAAAAACGGGTTATCCTTCCGGATCCTGTTTTCAACGATTCGGTGGTTACAAAATTTGTAAACCACTTAATGTATGATGGCAAAAAATCAACCGCCTTCGACATTTTCTATTCTGCACTCGAAGTAGTTAAAAACAAACTTCCGAATGAAGAAAAATCCTCTCTAGATATCTGGAAAAAATCCCTCGAAAACATTACTCCCCTTGTTGAGGTAAAATCGCGCCGCGTAGGTGGTGCAACATTCCAGGTACCAACAGAAATCCGTGCTGATCGCAAGGAATCAATCTCAATGAAAAATCTTATTTTATACGCCCGTAAACGTGGTGGACGCTCGATGGCTGACAAATTGGCTGCCGAAATCGTTGACGCGTTTAACAATCAAGGTGGTGCATATAAACGCAAAGAAGACATTCACCGTATGGCTGAAGCTAACCGCGCATTTGCACACTTCAGATTTTAATTGATAAACCAAAGTAATAAAAAAGTAAATCAATCATTTACAAATGGCTAAAGGAGATTTAAGTTATAATAGAAATATCGGTATCATGGCTCACATCGATGCTGGTAAAACAACTACGTCTGAACGTATTTTGTTTTATACTGGTCTAACTCACAAAATTGGTGAGGTACACGATGGTGCGGCTACTATGGACTGGATGGAACAAGAGCAAGAGCGTGGTATCACTATCACATCGGCTGCTACTACTACATCATGGGACTATATGGGTGATAAGTACAAAATCAATCTTATTGACACTCCGGGACACGTTGACTTTACTGTTGAAGTAGAGCGCTCGTTGCGTATATTGGATGGTGCTGTTGCTACATTCTGTGCTGTGGGTGGTGTTGAACCACAATCCGAAACAGTTTGGCGTCAGGCCGACAAATATAATGTACCACGTATCGGTTTCGTAAATAAAATGGACCGTTCGGGTGCCGATTTCTACGAAGTAATTCGTCAGATTAAAGATGTACTTGGTGCAAAACCATGTCCTATCCAAATTCCAATTGGTGCCGAAGAAAAATTTAAAGGCGTTATCGATTTAGTGCAAATGAAAGCTATTCTTTGGCACGACGAAACAATGGGTGCTGAGTACTCGACAGAAGATATTCCTGCTGATTTATTAGCTGAAGCCGAAGAGTGGAGAGATAAAATGCTTGAAGTTATAGCTGAATACGATGATGTTTTGATGGAAAAGTATTTTGATGACCCTTCAACAATTACTGTTGATGAAATTAAAGTGGCTATTCGCAAAGCAACTTTATCAATGGAAATCAATCCAATGATTTGTGGTTCGGCGTTCAAAAACAAAGGTGTACAAACTATGCTTGATGCTGTTTGTGCCTACTTACCAAGCCCATTAGATACCCCTGAAACTATTGGATTTGATCCTCGTGATCCTGAAAAACAAGTTGTTCGTCACCCAGATGCAAATGAGCCATTGTGTGCTTTAGCATTTAAGATTGCAACTGACCCTTATGTTGGACGTTTGTGTTTCTTTAGAGTATACTCTGGTAAATTACCTGCGGGTTCGTATGTATACAATACTCGTTCGGAAAAGAAAGAACGTATTTCGCGTATTTTCCAGATGCACTCTAACAAACAAAATCCGGTTGAATTAATTTCTGCTGGTGATATTGGTGCCGGAGTTGGATTTAAAGATATTCGTACTGGTGATACTTTGTGCGACGAAGCACATCAGATTACGTTGGAATCAATGGATTTCCCAAAACCAGTTATTGGTATTTCTATTGAGCCTAAAACTCAGAAAGACCTTGACAAATTGGGTATGGGATTGGCTAAATTGGCCGAAGAGGATCCAACATTTACTGTTCATACACAAGAACAATCGGGTCAAACGATTATTAGTGGCATGGGTGAACTTCACCTCGAAATCATTATCGACCGTTTAAAACGTGAGTTTAAAGTGGAATGTAACCAAGGTCGTCCTCAGGTTTCATATAAAGAAGCAATATCGAAATCAGTTGAAATTCGTGAGGTTTACAAAAAACAATCCGGTGGTCGTGGTAAATTTGCCGATATGATTGTTCGAGTTGAACCAGCTGATGCTGAATTTGAAGGAAGCTTACAATTTATCGATATGGTAAAAGGTGGAAATATTCCAAAAGAATATATCCCCGCTATCCAAAAAGGATTCAATGCTGCCATGAAAAATGGCGTATTAGCTGGATTCCCTCTCGACAAATTGAAAGTAACTGTTTTAGATGGTTCATACCACGCAGTTGACTCGGATCAATTATCATTCGAAATTTGTGCACAAATGGCTTACAAAGAAGCTTGTGCCAAAGCAAAACCAATTTTGTTGGAACCAATCATGAAAATGGAAGTGGTAACACCTGAAGAAAGTATGGGTGATGTTATTGGTGACTTGAACAAACGTCGTGGACAAGTTGAAGGTATGGATACAAGCCGTTCGGGTGCACGTATTGTAAAAGCAAAAGTTCCATTGGCAGAAACCTTTGGTTATGTAACAGCTTTGCGTACAATCACTTCTGGTCGTGCAACTTCTTCGATGGAATTCGATCATTATGCTGAAGTTTCGAGCTCTATCGCTAAAGAAGTGGTAGCTGAAGCAAAAGGTAAAGTAGAATTGCTTTAAGAAGTTTATAGTTGATAGTTTATAGTCTGTATTAAAGAGTATTTATTTGAAGATTATAGTTGTCAATCAAAAAGTAAAAAACAGAATTGTTGAATCGCCTGATAGTGAATGACTCTTATCGGGAGATTCAAACAATTTATAAATCAAAATAAATATAAAACGACAATGAGTCAAAAAATTCGTATCAAATTGAAATCTTACGATCATATTTTAGTTGATAAATCAGCCGAAAAGATCGTAAAAACAGTGAAAGCTACTGGAGCTGTAGTCAGTGGACCAATTCCATTGCCAACTCACAAACGTATCTTTACTGTAAACCGTTCTACTTTCGTTAATAAGAAATCACGCGAACAGTTCGAACTTTCATCGTACAAACGTCTTATCGACATTTACAATTCTTCAGCTAAAACTGTTGATGCATTGATGAAACTTGAATTGCCAAGCGGAGTAGAAGTTGAAATAAAAGTATAAACTACCCCTAACCCCTAAAGGGGAATTAGATTAGTGTAGTTTTTTATTAATATTTAAAGTAAACACGGCCGGTCCCCCTTTAGGGGTTAGAGGTCATTAAACAACAATTGAAATGCCAGGATTATTAGGAAAAAAAATCGGAATGACATCCGTTTTCAGTGCCGATGGTAAAAATGTACCATGCACTTACTCAAATTAAAACTGTAGATAGTGACGGTTACGAAGCTGTACAGGTAGGTTTTCAGGAAAAAACTGAAAAACATACCAACAAAGCTGAAGCCGGACACTTTAAATTAGCAGGAGTAGCCGCTCAAAGACACTTGGTTGAGTTCAAAGGATTTAAAACTGAATTCAAATTAGGTGATGCAATCACCGTAGGATTGTTCGAAGAAAATACATTTGTCGATGTAGTTGGAACTTCGAAAGGTAAAGGTTTTCAAGGCGTAGTAAAACGTCATGGATTTGGTGGGGTAGGTCAAGCTACACACGGACAGCACAATCGTTTGCGTGCACCGGGTTCGTTAGGCGCTTCTTCGTATCCTTCACGCGTATTCAAAGGCATGCGCATGGGTGGTCGCACTGGTGGCGATCAAATTACAATGCAAAACCTTCAGATATTAAAAGTTATTCCAGAACACAATTTGATTCTTATCAAAGGTTCAGTTCCGGGAGCTAAAGGTTCAATCGTAATCATTAATAAATAATCATGGAACTGAAAGTAGTAAATATTAAAGGAGAAGACACAGGAAAAGTAGTGTCGCTAAGCGATGCAGTCTTCGGTATTGAGCCAAACGACCATGCTATTTATTTAGATGTGAAACAATATTTGGCTAACCAACGTCAAGGAACGCACTCTTCGAAAGGCCGTAGCCAAATGTCGGGTAGTACTCGTAAGTTGGGAAAACAAAAAGGTGGTGGTGGAGCTCGTCCAGGTGATATTAAATCGGGTGTTCGTGTAGGTGGTGGACGTATGTTTGGACCTCATCCACGTGATTATCACTTCAAATTAAACAAGAAAGTAAAACAATTGGCTCGTAAATCAGCCTTGTCGTACAAAGCTGCAAACGGTTTAATTACAGTGGTTGACACTATTGATTTTGCAACACCGAAAACTAAAGAATTCGTAATGTTTGTGAATAATTTACATGTAGCTGATAAAAAACCGTTAATTGTTTTACCAATTGCAAATAAAAACGTATATTTGTCGGCTCGTAATTTAACGGGCGTTAACGTTTTAACTGTCTCTGAATTAAATACTTACGTAGTGCTTAATGCGAAGACTTTAGTGTTATCTGTAGAAACAGTGTCGGCAATTGAACAAAATTTTAAAGCATAAGGAGATATAGAAATGGCAATAATAGTAAAACCAATCGTTACAGAAAAGATGACTCAGCTGGGCGAAAAACTAAACCGCTATGGCTTTAAAGTTCAGAAAAGCGCAAACAAGATTGAAATTAAACAGGCTGTAGAAGCCATGTATAATGTTACTGTTACAGATGTAAATACAATAGTTGTAGCTCCAAAGAAAAAAAGTCGCTTTACTAAAAGCGGTGCAATCAGTGGAAAAACATCAGCTTACAAAAAAGCTATTGTAACAGTAGTAAAAGGTGAACAAATTGACTTTTATAGCAATATCTAAAATCATTTACCATTTATTCATTTACCATTAAAATCTTAAGTAATTAAGAATTGGAAATGGTAAATAGTAAATAGTAAAATAGTAAATAAATAAATGGCTGTACGTAAATTAAACCCCACAACACCGGGGCAAAGACACAAGATTATTGGTACGTTCGAGACAATTACTGCGAGCGTTCCAGAGAAATCTCTTGTTGTAGGAGGCACAAAATCTGGTGGTCGTAACCATGACGGTAAAATGACCATGCGCAACTTAGGTGGCGGACACAAGAAGAAGTATAGAGTAATTGACTTTAAACGCAACAAAGATGGTGTTCCTGCCACAGTACAAAGTATTGAGTACGATCCGAATCGTTCGGCACGTATCGCTTTACTTTATTATGCTGATGGCGTAAAAACATACATTCTTGCACCAAACGGATTGCAAGTAGGTCAGGTAGTTCTTTCGGGAGAAAGCGCTGCACCCGAAGTTGGCAATACATTGCCTTTGCAAAACATTCCACTGGGTACTATAATTCACAACATTGAATTACGTCCAGGCCAAGGAGCCGCTATGGTTCGCTCGGCTGGTACTTTTGCTCAGTTGACTTCTCGCGAAGACAAATATGCAATTATCAAATTGCCTTCAGGTGAAGTTCGTAAGATTCTTGCTACATGTAAAGCAACAATCGGAACGGTAGGAAACTCAGATCATGCACTTGAGAGATCAGGTAAAGCAGGTCGCTCACGCTGGTTAGGACGTCGTCCTCGCGTACGTGGTGTTGCCATGAACCCTGTCGATCACCCAATGGGTGGTGGTGAAGGTCGTTCATCTGGTGGACACCCACGCTCTCGCAAAGGCTTGTTAGCTAAAGGGTATAAAACTCGTGCTAAGAAAAAGCAATCGAGTCAGTATATTATTGAAAGAAAGAAAAAATAATTAGTAAAAGTAAGTAAATAATATGAGCCGTTCATTAAAAAAAGGACCTTTTATCAATTTGAAGCTCGAGAAGAAAGTCTTAGCCATGAATGAAGCCGGTAAAAAAACCGTCGTTAAAACATGGTCTCGTGCAACAATGATTTCACCTGATTTTGTAGGTCACACTATTGCAGTTCACAATGGAAATAAATTTATACCTGTTTACGTAACCGAAAATATGGTAGGGCACAAGTTAGGTGAATTTTCACCAACTCGTAACTTCCGCGGTCACGGTGGTAAGAAAAAATAATCCATTGAAATTTTAAACAAGAAAAAATAAACATTTCATAAGAAAATGGGTGCAAGAAAAAAAATATCAGCCGATGCCAGAAAAGAAGCAAATAAATCGCTTTATTTCTCTAAGCTAACTGCCGTACCAACATCTCCACGCAAAATGCGCCTTATGGCCGATTTGATTCGTGGCATGGAAGTAAACAAAGCATTAAGCGTACTGAAATTCTCGTCGAAAGAAGCTTCTGGCAGATTAGAAAAATTACTAAAATCAGCAATTACAAATTGGGAAGCTAAAACGGAACAAAAAGCTGAAAATGTAGAACTATATGTAAGTAAAGTGTTTGTTGATTCAGCAACTATGCTGAAACGTTTACGCACTGCTCCACAAGGTCGTGGTTATCGTGTTCGCAAACGTTCTAATCACGTTACACTTTTTGTAGATACTAAAATTACTAATGATAACGAAAATTAATTGCTAAATGGGACAAAAAATTAATCCGATAAGCAACCGCTTAGGAATTATCCGTGGATGGGATTCGAACTGGTACGGTGGAAATAATTATGGTGAAACCATATTGGAAGACCACAAAATCAGAACATACCTGAATGCCCGTTTGGCTAAAGCAAGTATTTCGCGTATTATAATCGAACGTACATTGAAATTTGTTACAATAACTGTTATGACTGCTCGCCCTGGTATTATTATCGGAAAAGGTGGTCAAGAAGTTGACAAATTAAAAGAAGAATTGAAAAAGGTTACTGACAAAGATATCCAAATCAATATTTTTGAAATTAAACGTCCGGAATTAGATGCTGTTATTGTTGCTAATAATGTAGCACGACAAGTAGAGGGTAAAATTGCCTATCGTCGTGCAACAAAGATGGCTATAGCTTCTACTATGCGTTTGGGAGCCGAAGGTATTAAAATCCAATGTTCAGGTCGTTTGAATGGTGCTGAGATGGCCCGTTCGGAAATGTACAAAGAAGGACGTACTCCTCTTCACACATTTAGAGCCGATATTGATTATGCTCATGCCGAAGCGTTGACAAAAGTAGGTATCATTGGTATCAAAGTATGGATTTGCCGTGGTGAAATTTATGGCAAAAAAGATTTATCTCCAAACTTTGCTGCAACTAAAGAAGCCTCACGCGGAGGTGATCGCTTTAACAATAACAACGAACGTGGTGGCGAACGAAGAGATCGTAACGACCGCAATGATCGTGGTGGTAAAGGCGGTTTTAAAAAGAGAAAAAACTAACTGTTATTAATGAATTTGATAGAAGTAAATTATGTTACAACCTAAAAAAACAAAGTTCAGGAGACAGCAAAAAGGGCGCATGAAAGGAAATGCCCAAAGAGGTAATCAATTAGCGTTCGGTTCTTTCGGAATTAAATCTTTAGAATCTAAATGGCTTACAGGTCGCCAAATTGAAGCTGCTCGTATTGCTGTTACTCGTTATATGCAACGTCAGGGTCAAATCTGGATACGCGTGTTCCCCGATAAACCAATAACCAAAAAACCTGCAGAGGTTCGTATGGGTAAAGGTAAAGGTGCACCAGAAGGATTTGTGGCTCCTGTAACTCCGGGACGCATGCTGTTCGAAGTAGAAGGTGTTTCGTTCGAAATTGCCAAAGAAGCTTTGCGCTTAGCTGCTCAAAAACTACCCGTGACTACTAAATTCGTGGTAAGACGCGATTATGATTTCACCGCAATAAATGTGTAATGAATATGAAAACAAGAGAAATAAAAGAATTAAACACAAAGGAGATTCAGGAACGTGTAGATGCTGAAAAAGAGCACTTGGTTCGTTTAAAACTGAATCACGCCATTTCTCCGCTTGACAATCCATCGCAGATTAAAGTGGTACGTCGTACATTAGCTCGCCTTGCGACTGAATTACGTCAGCGAGAAATAAATCAATAAAATCAGACTCTGATGGAAACAAGAAATTTAAGAAAAGAAAGAACGGGTGTCGTTTTCAGCAACAAAATGGAAAAAACCATTACTATTGCTGTGAAGTGGAAAGAAAAACACCCTATTTACGGTAAATTCGTAAATAAGACAAAAAAATACCATGCTCATGACGAGAAAAACGAATGTAACATTGGTGATACAGTTCGTATAATGGAAACTCGCCCGCTGAGTAAACTAAAAAGATGGAGATTAACAGAAATTATCGAAAGAGTTAAGTAATTATGATACAACAAGAATCAAGACTCATAGTTGCGGACAACAGTGGTGCTAAAGAAGCCCTTTGTATCCGTGTATTAGGAGGAACCAGCAAACGTTACGCCACATTAGGCGATATTATTGTGGTAACAGTGAAAAGTGTAATACCTTCAGCTGATATCAAAAAGGGTATCGTTTCTAAAGCAGTAGTTGTTCGTACGAAAAAAGAAGTTCGTCGTGCCGACGGTTCTTATATTCGTTTCGACGATAATGCATGTGTGCTATTGAACAACTCTGGCGAAATCCGTGGTAGCCGTATTTTCGGCCCAGTAGCTCGCGAATTGCGTGCTACGAACATGAAAATCATATCACTTGCACCTGAAGTGCTTTAATCTTCGAAAAAAAATAATTTAAGATGAGTAAATTACATATTAAAAAAGGAGATACCGTTTACGTAAACGCCGGAGCCAGCAAAGGTAAAACTGGACGTGTGTTGGAAGTACTTGTTGAGAAACAACGTGCTATAGTAGAAGGTGTAAATTTGGTGTCGAAAAGCACCAAACCAAATGCAAAAAGTCCTCAGGGTGGTATTGTTAAACAAGAAGCTGCTATTCATATTTCGAACCTTAATCCGGTTGAAAAAGGAAAACCAGTTCGTGTTGGTCGCAAATTAAATGCTGAAGGCAAATTAGTACGTATATCTAAAAAAACAGGGGAGGTAATTTAAGATGAATACAGCAAGTTTAAGAAACGATTACAGAGAACGCATCGTTCCTGTGTTAATGAAAGAATTTGGCTATAGCTCAGTGATGCAAGCTCCAAAATTAGAGAAAATTGTGCTGAATCAAGGTCTTGGTATAGCTGTTGCTGACAAGAAAATTATTGAAATAGCTATCAATGAAATGACAACTATTTCAGGTCAAAAAGCTGTATCGACTATGTCGAAAAAAGATATCTCGAACTTTAAATTGCGTAAAAAAATGCCTATTGGTGTTCGTGTTACTTTGCGTGGAGACAAAATGTATGAGTTTCTCGAAAGACTTGTACGTGTTGCTTTACCACGTGTACGTGACTTTAAAGGTATTGAAAATAAACTTGACGGACGCGGAAATTATACACTTGGTATTACCGAGCAAATTATTTTCCCTGAAATCAATATTGATAACATTAGTCGTTTGTTAGGTATGAATATTACATTTGTTACCAATGCTTCAACTGACGAAGAAGGTTATGCTTTGTTGAAAGAATTCGGATTACCATTTAAGAAAAACTAATTAGAAGATACAATGGCAAAAGAATCAATGAAAGCCCGCGAGGTTAAAAGAGCCAAGCTGATAGCTAAATATGCTGCAAAACGCGAACAAATTCTTAAAGATGGTAATTATGACGCCCTTCAGGCTTTACCACGTAACTCGTCGCCTATCCGTGCACACAACCGTTGTAGTATCACCGGTCGTCCTAAAGGATATATGCGTCAGTTCGGAATCTCACGTATTCAGTTCCGCGAAATGGCTTCGAAAGGCTTAATCCCCGGAGTGAAAAAAGCAAGCTGGTAGTTTGGTGAAATAGTTGATTTGTTAATTCGTTAATTGGTAAATTTGTAAATATGCATATCCAATTAGCAAGTAAACCAATTAACTAATTAACTGATGAACTAAACAACCAATGAACTAATATTAATTAAATATTGTCCCGACAGTCGGGATCAATTTAAAAACAATTTTTATGACAGATCCAATCGCAGATTATTTAACCCGATTGCGGAACGCTATCAAAGCAAAACACCGTGTGGTGGAAGTTCCAGCATCGAACTTAAAAAAGGAAGTTACCCGAATTCTTCACGAAAAGGGTTATATTCTTAACTACAAATTTGTAGAAGACGGACCTCAAGGCACTATCAAAATCGCCTTGAAATATGATCCGGTAAATAAAGTAAACTCAATCAAGAAGCTCATTCGTGTTTCTACTCCAGGTTTACGTCAATACGTTGGTCACAAAGAAATGCCACGTGTTTTGAATGGTTTGGGGATTGCAATTCTTTCGACTTCGAAAGGTGTGATGACCAACAAAGAAGCCGCCAGTCTTAATGTTGGTGGTGAAGTAATATGTTACGTTTATTAATAAAGGGAGGAAAGAAAAATGTCAAGAATTGGAAAATTGCCCATTAGTATTCCTGCTGGAGTAACAGTAACTGTACAAGATAGCATTGTAACTGTAAAAGGTCCTAAAGGTACTTTATTACAGGAGTTAAATCCTAACATTAAAATCGTTATTGAAGAAAATATTTTAACGGTTGTTCGTCCTGACGATGAAAAACAAAATCGTGCTAATCATGGTTTGTATCGTTCATTGATAAATAATATGGTGATTGGTGTTTCGGAAGGTTATAAAAAAGTTTTAGAACTTATTGGTGTTGGTTATCGTGTATCAAATCAAGGTCAGGTTTTAGAACTTGCACTTGGATATACCCATAATATCTTTTTAGGTTTACCAGCCGAAATTAAGGTGGAAACAAAAACAGAACGTAATCAAAATCCTTTGATCATAATGGAAAGCGCCGACAAACAATTAATTGGTCAGGTTTGTGCTAAAATCCGTTCGTTCCGTATGCCAGAACCATACAAAGGTAAAGGTGTTCGCTTCCAGGGTGAAGTTGTACGTCGTAAAGCCGGAAAATCGGCAGGTAAAAAATAATTTACGTAAATGTTGAAATTATGTCAGGAAAAACAAATAGAAGAATAAGAATAAAAGCACATATCCGTCACAAAATTTCGGGTACAGCTCAAAAACCGCGTTTGACCGTATTCCGCAGTAATGCTCAGATTTACGCTCAGGTTATCGACGATGTTAAAGGTGTTACAGTAGCATCGGCTTCGTCGTTGGGATTAAAAGAAAAAGTATCGAAAGTAGAGCAGGCAGCTAAAGTGGGTGCATTAGTAGCCAAAGCCGCTCAAGAAGCCGGTATTTCGGATGTTGTATTTGACCGTAATGGTTATTTATATCACGGTAGAGTTAAACAATTAGCCGACGCAGCTCGCGAGGCAGGTCTTAAATTTTAATCAGGTAAGGCAACAAATAATATGAATAAAGTAAAATCAACCAACGATTTGGAATTAAAAGACAGATTAGTAGCTGTAAACCGCGTTACAAAAGTAACAAAAGGTGGACGTACTTTCAGCTTTTCGGCTATTGTTGTGGTAGGTAACGAAGATGGGATTGTAGGCTGGGGCCTTGGCAAAGCGGGTGAAGTAACTGCTGCTATTGCAAAAGGAACAGAAGCTGCCAAAAAGAACTTGATTAGAGTGCCTGTTTTGAGAGGAACTATTCCTCACGAACAACTATCTAAATTTGGTGGTTCGCAGGTGTACATTCAACCTGCAACGCAAGGTACTGGTGTGAAAGCTGGTGGTGCTATGCGTGCAGTATTAGAAAGCGTAGGTATTACCGATGTGTTGGCTAAGTCGAAAGGCTCGTCTAATCCGCATAACTTAGTTAAAGCTACTATTGTTGCTTTAAGTGAATTACGTGATGCACAAACGGTGGCTCAAAATCGTGGTATTTCGCTAAGTAAAGTGTTTAACGGTTAATTTATTAAATAATATGGCAACAATTAAAATAAAACAAGTTCGCAGTAAAATCAAATCTCCAAAAACTCAAAAATTGACATTGGAAGCATTGGGTTTGAAAAAACTGAACGCCGTAGTTGAACACGAAGACACTCCGTCCATTTTAGGAATGGTAGACAAAGTGAAACACTTGGTAGAGATAATTAAATAATTAGTATTCTTTTAGACTCTTTTAAAAATAAAGATATGAACTTAAGTAATTTAACCCCAGCAGTTGGTTCTGTTAAAACCCGCAAACGCATCGGTCGTGGTACCGGTTCTGGTTTAGGTGGAACTTCTACACAGGGGCACAAAGGTCAGAAATCGCGTTCGGGATATTCCAAGAAAATTGGTTTCGAAGGTGGTCAGATGCCTATTCAACGTCGCTTGCCAAAATTTGGTTTTAAAAACGTGAATCGCGTTGAATACAAAGCAATCAATATCGAAATATTGGAAGCGCTTGCTATTGCTGAAAAATTGAACAAAATTGGTTTGAGCGAATTACGCACTGCTGGTTTTATTTCTAAAACAGCTTTGGTAAAAGTACTTGGTAAAGGTACTCTTACTGTAAAAATTGAAGTTGAAGCAAACGCATTTTCTAAATCGGCCGAAGAAGCTATCGTAGCCGCAGGTGGAACCGTAGTAAAATTATAAGCACATGAAATTCATCGAGACACTTAAAAATATCTGGAAAATTGAAGACCTTCGTAGTCGTCTGCTTACAACTTTGTTGTTTGTAGCGGTTTATCGTTTTGGTTCGTTCATAGTACTTCCGGGTATTGACCCAACCGCGTTATCGGCGTTGAAAGCTCAAACCAGTGGTGGTTTATTGGCATTGTTGGATATGTTCTCTGGTGGTGCCTTTGCAAATGCTTCGGTATTTGCTTTAGGTATTATGCCCTATATCTCGGCATCGATTGTAATCCAGTTGTTGTCTATCGCTGTACCTTATTTTCAAAAGTTACAACGTGAAGGCGAAAGTGGACGACGCAAAATGAACCAATATACACGTTACCTTACTGTAGCTATTTTATTACTACAAGGTCCGTCGTATTTGATAAATTTAAGTGTGCAAATGGCTCAGGCTGGCTCACCTTTAGTTAGCAATATTTGGTTTACTATTACGTCTACAATTATTTTGGCCGGAGGTAGTATGTTTGTAATGTGGCTTGGTGAGCGTATTACCGACAAAGGAATTGGAAATGGTATTTCATTTATCATTCTTGTTGGTATTATTTCACGCTTTCCGGGTGCTGTTATCAAAGAATTTGCGTCGCGCCTTACCGACAATGGTGGTGGTTTAGTAATGTTCCTACTCGAGATTATTTTCTTGTTGTTGGTAATTGCTGCTTCTATTATGCTCGTACAAGGTACTCGTAAAATTCCGGTACAGTATGCGAAACGTGTAGTTGGAAACAAACAATATGGTGGTGTACGTCAGTATATTCCGCTTAAAGTAAATGCAGCTGGTGTAATGCCAATCATTTTTGCTCAGGCAATTATGTTTATCCCTGTAACTTTAGCTGGTTTTGCTCATTCAGAATCTATCAGCAGTTTTATTGGTGCTTTTATGAATAACAACGGATTTTGGTACAACTTTGTATTTGGTTTAATGATTATTGCTTTTACGTATTTCTATACTGCAATTACTATTAACCCTACCCAAATGGCCGAAGAAATGAAACGTAATAATGGTTTTATTCCGGGAATTAAACCGGGTAAACGTACTGCCGAATATCTAGATGATGTAATGTCGCGTATTACTCTGCCGGGATCTATTTTTCTTGCATTTGTAGCAATTATGCCTGCTTTCGCATCATTACTTGGTATTAATCAGGAATTTGCTCAATTCTTTGGAGGAACATCGTTACTTATTTTGGTAGGTGTTGTTTTGGATACATTGCAACAAATTGAAAGCCACTTGTTGATGCGTCATTACGATGGATTAATGAAATCGGGACGTATAAAAGGACGTACAGGCGGAGTTTCTGCTTACTAAATAAAGAACAAAATGATTTATTTGAAATCTGACGAAGAAATCGAATTGCTTCGTATCAGTAATCAGATAGTAGCTAAAACGTTAGCTGAAGTTGCAAAAATTATTGCACCGGGTGTAACCACCGAAGATTTGAACAAACTAGCCGAAACGTTTATTCGTGATAATGGCGCTGTTCCAGGTTTTTTAGGTTATCATAATTTTCCAAAGTCTATTTGTACTTCGGTAAACGATGAGGTTGTACACGGTATTCCTTCCGACAATGTAGTATTGAAAGAAGGCGATGTAGTTTCAGTGGATTGCGGAGTTTATAAAAATGGTTTTCATGGCGATTCGGCCTACACTTTTTGTGTCGGAGAAGTTAAGCCCGAAATTATTGAATTGCTTCGTACCACAAAAGAGTCGCTTTACAAAGGTATCGAACAGGCACAGGAAGGACGACGATTGGGTGATGTTGGATTTGCCATTCAAAATCACTGCGAACAACGGGGTTACTCAGTAGTTCGTGAAATGATTGGACATGGCGTAGGAAGGGATTTACATGAAGCTCCTGAAGTTCCAAATTATGGTCGACGAGGTAATGGCGTGATGTTGAAATCGGGAATGACTATTGCTATTGAGCCCATGATTAATTTGGGAAAAAGGCAACTGTCGTTTGATAAGGATGGGTGGACAACCCGCTCAGTCGACCGTAAAGTGTCGGCACACTTCGAACATTCTATTGCAATAAGGCGCGGGAAAGCGGATATATTATCAAGTTTCGAATATATAGAACAAGTATTAGGCAACAAAGCATTGTAATTTATGGCCAAACAAGCAGCAATTGAACAGGACGGAACAATTATCGAAGCATTATCAAATGCTATGTTTCGTGTCGAACTGGAAAACGGTCACGTTATAACAGCTCATATTTCGGGTAAAATGCGTATGCATTATATTAAAATTTTACCTGGTGATAGAGTGAAAGTTGAAATGTCGCCTTACGATTTATCGAAGGGCAGGATATCGTTCCGATACAAATAAGAAAAGAAGAAAAACAAAATTAAATATCTTCAGAATATGAAAGTAAGAGCATCAGTAAAAAAGCGCACCGACGATTGTAAAATCGTTCGCCGTAAAGGTCGCTTATA